>JALSRI010000054.1 GCA_026984835.1 Thiohalobacter sp.
GGTGCTCCTCGCGTATGCGCAGCGCCTGCGCCACCAGTGCGGCGGCCAGGGTCGCGTGTACACACCCGGCTTTCTGTGCGACGCTGTCGTCGCTGTCGAGCAGGTATTCGACCAGCGGCTGCCAGTCCGTCTTCCACAGGCCGCAGCCGGTACGGTGGAGAGGCAGTTCGAGTGCCGCCGCACCACCCTGGTACAGTGCCTCCAGTTGCATGGGACCCTGGCCCTCGTAGCTGGCGTGCACGCACACCCGGGTCAGCGCTGCCGCCGCGTCGAACAACCGTCCGACCGCCGAACTCTGCGGTGCGTTCAGCTGCCGTTGCCAGGCGTGGAAGAGCATGAACTGGTCTCTGGCACGCTCACCGGGCGCATGCCATTGGCGGCCGGCCTCCCAGCACAGGGCGACCGCGCTGCGCCAGGGTTCGCGTGCGGCCCGCTCGCCGCCCGGCAGCCGGAACGGGCGCTGGGTACCGACGCGCCGCCAGCGACCCGGCCGGCCGGCCAGCGCCTCGCCGCCCCACAGGGTGCCGTCGCGTCCCAGGCCGGTGCCGTCCCAGGTGAACACCAGCCAGTCGTGCGCAGGGCCGTATTCCCCCGCCAGTGCGGCGGCGTGCGCCTCGTGGTGGAACACCTCGTGCACAGGCAGACCCGCGGCCCGCGCCCAGCGGGAGGTGGCATAGCCGGGATGGGCATCGCAGACCAGCGCCCGGGCCTGTACGCCGTAGAGGGCCTGCAGGTCCGCCGCCACCTGCTCGAACACCGCCAGGCTGCGGGCACTGCCCATGTCGCCGATGTGCGGCGACACCACCGCCCGGCTGCCCCAGGCCAGGGTGAGGGTGTTCTTCATGTGGCCACCGACCGCCAGCACCGGCGCGGGGAGATGGAAAGGCAGCGCCAGTTCCAGCGGCGCATTGCCACGCCCGAGTCGCAGCGGCCGCATCCGCCCCCCGATGCGCCGCACCACCGGGTCGTCCGCCGGCCGCACCACCGGCCGGTCGTGGTGCAGGAAGGCGTCGGCGACGGACGCCAGACGCGCCTGCGCCGGCGCGTTGTCCGTCAACACCGGCTCGCCGCTGATATTGCCCGAGGTCGCGACCAGCGGCGCACCGAAATCGTTCAGCAGCAGATGGTGCAGCGGGCTGTAGGGCAGCATCACGCCCAGCTCCGACAGGCCGGGCGCGAGCTGCGCCGACAGCGTACCGGCGGCCTTCCTGCGCGCCAGCACCACCGGCCGCACAGGGGACTGCAGCACCTGTCTTTCCTGCGCGCCCAGTTCCACTTCCCCGGTGACGACAGCCAGCGGGTCGTGCGCCGGCGCGGGGAACATGACCGCCAGCGGCTTGTCCGGCCGCCGCTTGCGCTGGCGCAGCCGCGCCACCGCTGCGTCACTGCGGGCATCGCACATCAGGTGATAGCCGCCCACCCCCTTGACCGCGACGATGCGCCCGCGACGCAAGGCCTGCACTGCGGCCCGCAGTGCATGGGGGGTGTCGGTGAGGTGCAGTCGTTCGCCGTACACGAACTCCAGCGCGGGTCCGCACACCGGGCAGGCGACCGGCTCGGCATGGAAGCGCCGGTCGAGCGGATCGCGGTACTCGTGTCCGCAGGCCGTGCACAGGGGGAAGTCCGCCATGCTGGTGTTGGCGCGGTCGTAGGGCAGGGACCGGATCAGGGTGTAGCGCGGTCCGCACTGGGTGCAGTTGATGAAGGGATAGCGGTAACGGCGGTTGGCGGGATCGTTCAGTTCGGCCAGACAGTCGTCACAGGTGAAGCAATCGGCTGGCACATGGATCCGGGCCTCCCCTCGCTCCTCACTGTCGCGGATCTCGAAGCCCTCGAACCCGCTCGCCGGCAGTGTCTCCACGCCCAACAGCCTGGGCTCGGCCAGCGGCGGCGCCTGTTCCAGCAGGGCCACGGCGAAGGCCTCCTGGGCCTCGTGTGGCCCTTCCGTGCAGACCAGCACCTGGCCCAGCCGGTTCTGTACCCAGCCGCGCAGGCCGTACGAAACCGCCAGGCGGTAGACGAAGGGCCGGAAGCCGACACCCTGCACGCGCCCCGCCAGCCGCCAGCGGCGCGTCTGGATCGGCAGCGGGCCGGCTTCGCTGAGACTGCTCATGACGCTTCCCCTAGGTGAACAGGCCGCCTCTGAACCCGATGTCGTAGACCATGACACAGCCCAGGGTGACCGTCCCCAGCCCGATGAGTGCCTGCATGCCGTTGTGCAGCCCCGTCAGCGCGGCGGCCGACAGGCGCAGCGGCAGCGCGATCACCAGCGACAACAGCGTCATGCCCGCGATCGAGCCGATGCCGAACAGGGCGATGTAGCCCAGGCCGGCCAGCGGCGAGGACACCGTCTGCAGGGTCAGCAGGATCAGCGCCGCGGAACCCGCCATGCCGTGCATCAGGCCGACGAAAAGCGCGCGCAGCGGGAATCCGTGCTGGGGAACGGGATGAGGATGATGGTGGAGGGATGCATGGCCGCGCTCGCCGGCGTGCGAATGGGCGTGCAGATGCAGCGTGCCGTCGGCGTGCCGGTGGGCGTGGAAGTGCAGGCGCCGGCGCAGCAGCCGACGCAGCACATCGGCGCCCAGCAGCACCAGCATGACGCCGACCGCGAATTCCAGCCCCTGGGACAAGCGCTCCGGTATGACCGTATCGACCAGCAGCACGATGGACCCGAAGAAGAACAGCGTCAGGGTATGGCCGAGGCCCCAGGCCGCGCCCTGCCAGACGTTGTACCGCAGCGAGCCGCCGCGCGTCGCCAGGGACGCGACCGCGGCCAGGTGATCGCTCTCCATGGCGTGGCGCATGCCGAGCAGGAAACCCAGTGACAGCAGGCTGAGGTTCATGGGCGCCGCCCCGCCCCGCCGCCCTCGCCTTGCATGCAGCGCGCCGCCTTCATGCCACCACCGGTTCCCGGCGTTCGCGCACGCCGCCTGCCCACCAGATGCGGCAGGCGCCCTCGTCCGACACCATGCACGGCCCGATCGGGCTGCGCGGCGTGCAGGCCAGCCCGTACAGCTTGCATTCGTTGGGGTAGATCTTGCCCAGCACCACGCGGGAGCAGTCGCAGCCCTGCGGCATGTCGCCGATGCGCTTGCGCGCCGGATCCTCGTAGGAAGGAAACTGCAGGCGCGCGTCGTGCGTCGCCAGCGCCGGCTTGAGTGCGAAGCCCGAGGCGGGAATCTGCCCGACGCCGCGCCAGTTGGCGTCCACCACGTCCAGGGTCTCGTGCAGGCAGTGCTGCGCCGAACGGTTGCCGCCGGGTTTGACTACCTCTGGATAGCAGTTGTCGAGAAAACAGCGGTCCTCCTGCAGCTGCCGCAGCGTCGAGTACATGGCCGCCAGCAGCGACTCGGGGGTGAAGCCGGCCACCGCCGACGGGATGTGGTGATCGCGCACCACGAACTCCCATTCCTCCGGCCCCATGACCGTCGACACGTGCCCTGGCGCGATCAGCGCATGGAAGCCGGCGTCCTCGGAATCCAGCAGCATGGCCACCGCCGGCCAGGTCAGCCGGCCCGACAGCAGCACGCTGAGGTTGTCGGGCGCGCCTTCGCGCAGCAGGGCGGCGACCGGCGCGGTGGTGGTCTCGAAACCAGCGGCGAAAAACACCACCGGTGTGTTCGGGTTGTCGCGCGCCACCCGGGCCGCTTCCGTCGGCGAGGCGATCGGCCGCACGTCGGCGCCCGCGGCCCGGGCCTGTTCCAGGGTGCGGATTTCGCGCTTGGGCAGGTTGACCGGCACGCGCAGCATGTCGCCGAAGGCGAGCAGGACGATGTCCTCGTTCAGCGCCAGCTGCATGGCCTGGTAGACGTCCTCCTCGGGGCACACGCACACCGGGCAGCCCGGGCCGGGGATGAGCTCCACCGCCTCCGGCAAGGCGCCGCGCAGGCCAGCCAGGGTGATGGCGCGCTCGTGGCCGCCGCACACGTTCATGATGCGCACCTTGCGCTCCAGATCCAGGGCATGGATGCGTTCCAGCCACTGACGCGCCGATACGGCCACGATCAGTCCCCGCCCGCCGTGGCGGCCGCCCCGCCGCGACCGGGAGCGGCAGGAAGCGCAGACCCGCGCGGCTCCCGCAGGTGCAGGGCGGCGCCTTCGGGCTGGATGTCGGGCCGCGCGCTCAGTCCCTGCGCCACCCGTTCGCGCTGTGCGGCAACCTCGTCGCGCAACCAGGCCAGCCAGCCGTCCAGCCCCTCGCCGGTGGCCGGCGACAGCGCCAGCAGCGGCGATTCGCTGGCCAGCTCGCGCAGGCAGCGTTCGGCGCGCCCCGGGTCGAAGTCGGTGAGGTAGGGCAGCAGATCGGTCTTGGTCAGCAGCACCAGGTCGGCGGCGCGGAACATGACCGGGTACTTGGCCGGCTTGTCGTCGCCCTCCGGCACCGACAACAGGGTGATGTTGCGGTGCTGGCCGAGGTCGAAGCTGGCCGGGCACACCAGGTTGCCGACGTTCTCGATGAACAGGATGTCGAGGCCGGTCAGGTCCAGCCGGTGCAGGGCATCGTGCACCATGTGCGCGTCCAGGTGGCAGGCGCTGCCGGTGGCGATCTGCACCGCCTCGACGCCGTGGGCGCGGATGCGCTCGGCGTCGTTCTCGGTCTCCAGGTCGCCCTCGACCACGGCCATGGCGAACTCGCCGCCCAGCGCCCCGATGGTCGCCTCCAGCAACCGTGTCTTGCCGGCGCCCGGCGAGGACATCAGGTTCACCGCCAGCACGCCGTGGGCGTCGAAGTGGCTGCGATTGTGCCCCGCCTGGTGGTCGTTCTCGCTCAACAGGCCCTGCAGCACGCTGACGGCGGCGCGGCCGTCGCCGCTGCGCTCGAGCCTGCCGCCGGGACGCAGCAGATGCCGGTTGCCGGACGTGATGTTGCAGCCGCAGGTGTCACACATGGTCGTCTCCCGAAGTCAGTGGCAGGTCGCCGGTGCCCAGCGCCTGGTCGAACAGTTCCCACGCGGAGCGCGCCTCCTGCGGGGTCATCTTCTGGATGGCGTAGCCGACGTGCACCATGACGAAATCACCCACGCCCACGTCCTCGCCCTGCATCATGAACAGGCTGACGTCGCGCTCCACGCCCTTGGCCTCGCAGCGCGCATTGAAGCCGTCCACCTGCATGATCCTCATCGGTATCGCTAGACACATGATGCCTTCACCTCGTCGATCCGCGCCAGTTCCAGGCTGGCCAGAAGCATTTCGTCGCCACTCACCAGGCGGGTGCGGAAGTCGCCGCACTGCCCGCACAGCAGGCGGTTGGGCGCCGCCTCGCTCTCGGCCCCGCATTGCGTGCAGCGCACCACCACCGGGGCCGTCTCGGTGACCAGCTCCGCGTCCGCGGCCAGGGTGCCGGCCGCCACCAGCGGCCAGGCGTGCTGCAGCAGCGGCGCCTCGACGCCCGACAGCGGGCCGATCTTCAGCACGATGCGCTCCACGCGCCCGGCGCCGTGTTCTCTTGCCACGCGCTCGACCTGTTCCATCAACGCCAGGCACACCGAGTATTCGTGCATGACCGCTAGTCCCCACCCGCCGCCTGAAGCAGGCCGTGCAGCAGCGCGCGGCGTGACAGCGGCCGCCCCAGGCGCTTGCGTTCGAGTTTCCCGGCCGGCGGATCACCCTCGCCCGCCGCACCCGCGTCGTCGAACAGGGCCTGCATGATCTTCTCCGCCACTTCGCGGGCCGTGCGCCGGTCGGGAAAGTCCGCCAGCGTCGTGAACAACGGCAGCGCCAGGTGCGGCACGGCGTCCTCCGCCGGCCCGGGCGTGAATGCGTATTCACCGGCGGGCAGACGCACCTTGAGCCGGCCGGCCGCCGCCGGCACGGCCGCCGCGGCATCACCCATCAGCACCAGGTTCATGCACCAGGGTGTCACCAGCACCCCGGCCAGCCCGCCCCGCCAGGGCCGGAAGGCGACCGCTTCCACCGCCAGCGCGGCGTTGTAGAACGGCAGGTGACGCATGCGCCGGGCGATGCGCCGGTAGTCCTCGACCAGCGCGAGCGCCGCGTCATTCATGCGATCCCCCCCCGTTGTCCGCGTCCAGCGGCAGGAACATGTCCTTGCCGGCGTCGCACTGCGGGCAGCGCCACCAGTCGGGCAACGCCGCGAACGGCGTACCGGGCGGCACCTGTTCCACCGCGTCGCCCTCGGCCGGGTCGTAGACGTACCAGCAGATGCGGCATTCCAGCCGGCTGTCCGCGCGCACCCGTGTCCCGCCCGCGGATGGCATCATTCCAGCTCCCGCCAGTAGGGTTCCAGCAGTTCGTCCAGGCGCCGGCGCGAGTCGTCCAGGTCTTCCCGGGCGGCGCAGGCCACCTGCGGCACGTCCACCACCTCCAGGGTGTTGAGGATCAGCGTGCCCATGGAGTTGTGGTAGCGCACCCACCACAGGTTGCGCCAGGCCGTGCTGCGCACCTGGCAGTCGCCGTAGCCGCGGGACAGGGTCCGAACCGGCCCGCCGCCGAGCACCTCGTCGAGGAAGGCGATGTCGGCCTCCGACAGGGGCAGCAGGGTCAGGTTGACCACGTGCGGCTCGCTGCCCCGGCGCCAGGCCGCCAGGTGTTCCTGCAACTCGCTGAGGAGGGGCATGGCATTCATGACCTCGGCGGGCGGGCGCACCTGCGTCAGCGCATCCAGGTCGGTGCGGCCTTCGCGCAGTGGGCGGCGCGCCAGCAAGGGTACGTCGGCGACCTCGATCAGGTCGTGGGTGATGGCCCCGTGGGCGTCGAGATAGAAGGTCCGCCACAGGCCGGCGAGCACCGACTCCTGCATGCGCGCATGCACCCGGCCCTCGTATTTCAGGCTCACCTCGCCCTCGCCAAGAATCTGGTTGACCAGTTCCCGGTTGTCGGCATCGAGGGCGGAGATATTGGCCATGAGCGGCTCGTCGCCGACCCGGTAACGCTGCAGCGCATCCCGGATCCAGTCGGTGGCGGCGCGTGCCCCCAGCAGGTGCTGCACCGCCTCCGGCTCCGGGATGTCCGGGCGCCGGTAGCTGTCCATCTCTTTCGGCAGCGGGATGAACTCCAGGCGGCTGCCGTCCTGTTCGAGTGGCTGGCTGCCGGGCCCCGTGACCGACACCGGCAGTACGTCGAGGTTCAGTTCGTCCATCCCGTCCTCTCCTTCAGGCTCCCACCACCGGTACCTTGAAAGCCGGCGGCCGCGTCGGTCCGGCGGTCAGCAGCTCACTGATCTCCTGCAGGTACTCGCCCCAGTTCTGGATGCCCGTGATGGCACCCAGGTAGCCGTCCTCGCGCACGAACACCAGCGTCGGCCAGGCCTTGAAACCGTAGCGCTGCTGCAGCACCACCGCGTCCTCGTCGGCCACCACGGCCGGGCGCAGGCCCCCCTGGAAGGCCTTTTCCAGCTCCGGCAGCACCACGGCGACGTCGGTGGTGTCGCGAAAGCGCTTCGGGTCGCCGGCGAAGAACAGCACGGCGACGCCCGGTCGGGCGACGAAGGCGTCGTGACTGTCCGCATCGATGCGCGGGTAGCCGAACTCGTCGTGCAGCCGCTGGATGAGGGGGTGGGTCATAGTCGTTCTGCTCCGCAGCCGGGCCGGCCGGCCTCGTAGACCGGCAGCTCCAGCTCGTCGTGGCCGACCCGCTGTCCCGGCGCCGGCGGGCGGCTGCGCGCGACGGGCTCGACCCCCCAGTCCCGCAGTACCGCCAGCGCGCGTTCGACCGCCTCGGGAATGCGTGCGTGCACCCGCGGCCGCAGGCTGCCACCGTAGTCGTCCAGGCACTCGGGCTGCACGCCGACCAGCGCCAGGCGCTGCGGGCTGGCGCCCATCAGCTGCGCCGCGGCCAGCACCTCCTGGAAGCCGGTCTGGTGCATGCTGACCTTCTTGGCGCCCATGTAGCTCGGCACCCGCTCGTCACGGATGACCCGCAACTCACCCGGTTCGAGGCCGAAATCGATGGCGTCGAAGATCAGCAACCGCTGCGCACTCCGCACCCAGGGCAGCAGGAACATGCCCTGGGTGCCGCCGTCCATCAGGCGCACCTCCGGCGCGAAGGCGTAGCCGGCGTCCAGCGCCTCGACGGCGCGGATGCCGAAGCCTTCGTCGGCCCACAGCAGGTTGCCGATGCCCAGCACCAGGGTGTCGAAACCGCCCTCCACACAGGCGCCCCCGCCGGCCGCCTGCATCTCAGCGGCGCCCATTCCTGAACAGCCGCCAGCCGCCGATGATGGTGCTGACGCTGCTGGTGCGGCCCATGATGTCGGCGCGCACCGCCATGTAGATGTGGATGATGACGAACACCAGCATCAGCCACATGCCCATGATATGCCAGTTGCGCACCAGCGCCTCGCTGCCGATCAGGGGGATGATCCAGCCGAACAGCCGGTCCGCCCAGCTGCCGATGCCCAGCGCCTGGCCGTACAGCGCGAAGCCGGTGCCGATCATGAACAGGGTGCCCAGCACGTTGAACAGGAACATGGCCACCTGCGCCAGCGGGTTGTGGCCCAGGCTCACCGGCGTGTCCTTGCTCAGGAACAGGTAGAAGCGGATCTCGTGCAGCAGCCCGCACCACCAGTCGCCTCGCCAGATCGGCAGGATGAACAGTTCGCGCGCGTAGCGGTTGCCGACCAGCGCCCAGTAGATGCGCACCGCGAAGCCGATGGCGAACACGTAGGCGGCGATGAAGTGCACCAGCCGGATATTGCCCATGAGGAAATGGTCGCTGGCCTCGCCGCCGATGGAGGGGAGCGGGTTGGCGATCAGGTAGCCACTCACCGCCAGCGCCAGGAAGCTGAAGGTGTGCAGCCAGTGCCAGACCCGCACCGGCACCTCGAAGACGTAGACCGGTTCCCGGCTGGCCGGGTCGTGCGGTGCTGCTGCCGTGCTGTTCATGCTCGCCTCCTCGCCCTCAGCGGACCTTGACGCTGGCCAGTTCCTCGCCGTCGGGCGCCATCACGTGGGTGGAACAGGCCAGGCAGGGATCGAAACTGTGGATGGTGCGCAGGATCTCCACCGGCTGTTCGGCGTCGACCATGGGCGTGCCCAGCAGCGCCGCCTCGTAGGCGCCGATGTTGCCGGCCGGATCGCGCGGCGAGGCGTTCCAGGTGGTGGGCACCACGGCCTGGTAGTTCTCCAGCTTGCCGTCCTTGATGTGGATCCAGTGTCCCAGCGCGCCGCGCGGCGCTTCCACGTGGCCGACGCCCCTGGTCTGGGCCGGCCAGGTATCCGGCTCCCACTTGTCCATGTTGGCCGTGGCCGTGTCGCCGGCCTTGAGGTTGGCCATCAGCTGGTCGAACACGTACCGCATCTTGTGCGCGGTGAAGGAACACTCCAGGCCGCGCGCCGCGGTGCGACCCAGGGTCGAGAAGATGGCCGGCAGCGGCAGCCCCAGGTCGTGCAGCAGGCCGTCCACCTGGTCCCTGATCTCCTCGTGGCCGCGCGCGTAGGCCACTACGTAGCGCGCCAGCGGGCCCACTTCCATGGCGTGTCCGCGCCAGCGCGGCGCCTTGATGAAGGAATACTTGGCGCCCTCGTCGATCTGCTCGATGTTGGTCTTGGTGCCCTTGAAATTGGGTCCCAGCTCGAAGTGCGGCTCGGTGATGCCGTCCCAGGGATGCAGGCCCTGCTTCTCGTCCGGGTAGCTGTACCAGGAATGGGCCACGAACTCCTGCACCTGTTCGGGATCGCGCACGTCGACCTCGTGCACCTTCGACAGGTCGCCGTCGAGAATGGCGCCGCCCGGCTGCAGCATGTTGGCCTGCGACCAGTCGTTGGGGTGATCCGGGTACTCGCCGTAGGACAGCAGGTTCTTGCCCGACAGGCCGCCGCCGTAGGTCCAGTCCTTGTAGAAGGAGGCGATGGCCTTCAGGTCCGGGATGTAGACCTGGTCGATGAAGGTGATCGACTGGTCGATGATGGACGAAACCAGGTTCAGCCATTCCATGTTGATGGAGCCGTCGCCGTTGACGTCGATGGAACAGGGTACGCCGCCGACCACCCAGTTGGGGTGGGGGTTGCGGCCGCCGAAGATGGTGTGGATCTTGACGATCTCGCGCTGGAAGTCGAGTGCCTCCAGGTAGTGTGTGACCGCCATCAGGTTGGCCTCCGGCGGCAGCCGGTAGGCGGCGCTGCCCCAGTAGGCATTGGAGAACGGGCCCAGCTGGCCGGACTCGACGAAGCGCTTGAGCCGGGCCTGCACGTCGCGGAAGTAGCCCGGCGAGGACTTGGGCCAGTTGGAGATGCTGCGCTGCAGCTCCGAGGTCGCGCGCGGGTCGGCCTTGAGTGCGCTCACCACGTCCACCCAGTCCAGCGCGTGCAGGTGATAGAAGTGCACCAGGTGGTCCTGGGTGTGCTGGGCCAGCAACATGAGGTTGCGGATGCTGTTGGCGTTGGCCGGGATGTCGATACCCAGCGCATCCTCGACTGCGCGCACCGAGGTCAGCGCGTGCACGCCGGTACAGACGCCGCAGATGCGCTCGGTGAAGGCCCAGGCGTCGCGCGGATCGCGGCCCTTGAGGATGACTTCCAGGCCGCGCCACATGGCGCCGGTCGACACTGCGTTGCGGATGACGTTGTTCTCGTCCAGGTTGACCTCGATGCGCAGATGGCCCTCGATGCGGCAGATCGGGTCCACCACCACGCGCTGGCCGCTGTCGTCGAGCGTGAAACCGTTGGGGGTAACCTGCTTAGTCATGGCTGGAGTCTCCCTTGCTGCCGTCCTTCATGTGACTGACCACCGAGGCCGCCGCGTGCGCCGCCACGCCGATGGCGGCGGCGCCGGCCAGCACCTCGCCGATATCGTCGGCGGTCGCCTCGACGCCGCCCGTGACACCCAGATTGGTGACTGCGCTGTAGAAGGAGCCGCGGTCCCAGAAGTTGTCCTCGGCACAGCCCAAGCAGCCGTGGCCGGACTTCACCGGCCAGGACAGGCCACCGTTCCATTCCACCGTCGAACAGGCGTTGTGGGTGGTGGGCCCCTTGCAGCCGACCTTGTACAAGCAGTAGCCCTTGCGCGCGCCCTCGTCGTCGAAACGCTCCACGAACTGGCCGGCATCGAAGTGCGGGCGCCGGTAGCACTTGTCGTGCAGGCGCTGACTGTAGAACATCTTGGGCCGGCCCTGGCGGTCCAGTTCCGGCAACTCACCGAAGGCCACCATGTAGGTGATGACGCCGGTCATGACTTCGGCGATGGGCGGGCAGCCCGGCACCTTGACGATGGGCTTGTCGTGGATGACCTTGTGGATGGGCGTGGCGCGCGTCGGGTTGGGACGCGCCGCCTGCACGCAGCCCCAGGAGGCGCAGGAACCCCAGGCGATGATGGCCTTGCAGTGGCTGGCCATGTAGCGCAGCTTTTCTATGTAGGGCTTGCCGCCCTGGATGCAGTACATGCCATCCTCGTTGAGCGGCGGATTGCCCTCGCAGGCGAGGATGAAGTTGCCGTCGTACTTCTGCACCGTCTGTTCGAGGATCTCCTCGGCCTGGTAGCCGGCGGCCGCCATCAGGGTGTCGTCGTAGTCCAGCGAGATCATGGACAGGATGACGTCGGCCGCCAGCGGATGGCCGGAGCGGATGAAGGACTCGGAACAGCAGGTGCACTCCAGGCCGTGCAGCCAGATGACCGGTGTGCGCGGCTTGGTCTCCAGGGCGTGGGCGATCTTGCCGGCGAACTCCGGTCCCATGCCGAGCCCGGCTGCCGTGAGACTGCAAAACTTGAGAAAACTGCGACGCGTGATGCCGTGCTCGCGCATGGCCTCGTAGAAGGTCTGCTGATCACCCATACGATGTTCTCCTCTGATCCGCTGGTGAAACAGCGCGTGCAGGTTACTGCCTCCTGCCGCCAACCGACGATCGATTGGTCGTCGGTCGTACTCGCGCGTTTTCCGTCATGTCCGGTATCGGGCTTGCCGACCCTGCATGCCCGAATATAGTCGTCGACCTTCGGAAAAGACAGCAGGCGGGCCGGCTGAATGCCAATCGCTTGATCCCGGTCAAGTTGCGGACGGCCCTTTTTCCGTGGCGGCGGCACATGCCATACTGCCGTGCATGCATTCGCTGACGGCAACCGGCGCCCGCCTGGTGGTGCTGGCCACACTGATAACGCTCGTTCATTCTGTCGCGGGCGCCGCGCCGCGCTGTCTGAACTGCCACGAAGCGCAAGGCCACGGCTTCAGTTCCGTGCACCGCTTCGCCGCCACCGGGTGCAGCGCCTGCCACGCCGGCGACCCGGCCACGGTCTCGAAAAGCACGGCCCACCGCGGCCTGATCGCTGCGCCTGGCCGGCTGCACGACGCCGACCGGGCCTGCGGCCGCTGCCACGCCGCCGAGGTGCGGCGCGTGCGTGCCAGCCTCATGCACACGGGCGGCGCCATGGTGCGCACCACCCGCGCCGTGTTCGGTGAACTCGGACTCGCCCAGCATGGCGGCACGCTGGCCACGCTGGGGCATTCCCCGGCCGACAGCCTGCTGAGAAAACTGTGCGCCGGCTGCCACCTCGGTCAACCGGGGCCGGCAGCGGGCGCGGGCGACGCCCGCCACCGCGGCGGCGGCTGCCTCGCCTGCCACTTGCGGCGGGATGCGGCCGGCGGCCACCCGGCGTTGACCGTGCCGGTGGGGGACGACCGCTGCTTCGGTTGTCATTCGCGCTCCGGCCGCATCGCGCTGAGCTACGCAGGGCTGGCCGAACAGGGTGCGCAGACCGGCGCCACCCGGCGGCTGGCGGACGGGCGCGCCGTCGAGCTGATGGCGGCCGACGTCCACCACGCCGCCGGCATGGGCTGCACCGACTGCCACACGGCACGCGGCCTGATGGGCACGGGAGACGAACCCGCCGACAAGCATCAGGCGGTGGACATCCGCTGTGACGACTGTCACCGCCGGCCGCTGCGGCGCGTCGCGCTGCACGACTGGCCGCCGGAGCTGCGCGCCCTGCTCCGCCACGTCCCCTTCCCCACCGGCCCGCAAACCGAATTTCCCGCCACCGCCCGCGGCACGCCCCTGTGGCACATCGAAATGCGTGGCGACACCGTCCTGCTGCATCGCAAGGACGGCGGCGGCGTGATCGCGGTGCCGCCCTACCGTGACGCCAGCCACCCGTTGCGCCGGCAGCATGCGCGCCTCGACTGCGCCGCCTGCCACAGCCGGTGGGCGCCCCAGTGTTACGGCTGCCACCTGGAGTACGACGCCGGTCGAGTCCAGTGGGACCACCTCGAACGCGCCGTCACGCCCGGGCGCTGGCGCGAACGGCGCGGCGCCATCCGCAACGCACCGCCACCGCTGGGCGTGACGGCGGACGACCGCATCGTGCCGGTGGTGCCGGCCATGATCCTGACCGCGGAACACCCGGCATGGGCTTCGCCCAGATTCATCCGCCGCTTTGCAGCGCTGGCGCCGCACACACTCGGCCGGGCCCGGTCCTGCGCTTCCTGCCACCGCTCGCCGGTGGCGCTGGGCCTGGGACAGGGACGGCTGCTGCACGACACCCGGGGCTGGCGTTTCGAACCGGCCCATCCCCGCCTCGCCGACGGCCTGCCTGCCGACGCATGGACCCGCCTGGATGGGGTCGCCGGCCGCCCCGCCGGCCCGCAGCCGGTGCGGCCGTTGTCCGGCGCCGAGATCCGGCGCATCCTGGACGCGCCGCTCGATGGCGAACCGGCGCATCAGCATCCCTCCTCCGGGGCCGGCGGCGGGGGCGGCGCCGTGGGGGGCGTGAAAGCGGGCGGTTGACGGTGGCGCAGCGGCGCCGGCGCAGCCACCGGGGGCGGTGCGCCGCCACCGGCGAAATAGCAGGCGATGGCGCGCTTGAGCGCGAGCTGCGGATACTCCCCGTCGGCGGCGGTCGGCGGAACCTCCGGGTTCTGCACATGCCGGGACCAGAAGTTGTAACCGCCCAGCAGCAGGTCGGCGTCGCGCCCCGCCAGGCGCAGCAGCACCGCCGCCTGGCCGGCGAACTCCGAGCCGTTGGAATAGACGATCACCCGGCGGCCGGCGGGCAGCTGCCGCAGCCCCTCCTGCGTCACCAGTTCGGTGACGGGCAGGTGCAGCGCGCCGTCGATGTGGCCGGCGGCATAGGCGTCGTCGTCGCGGATGTCGACCAGCACGAAGTCGGCGCGCCTCTCGATCAGCCAGCGCGCCAGCTCATCGGCGCTGACCCGGTCCTGCTTGCGCGCCACCACTTGCGCCACCTGCTCCAGGCGGGCGCTGTCGATGGCGGACTGCGCCGCCTGCTCGTCGCTGCAGGCGCCGAGCACAACGGTCAACAGGCCGGGCAGGATGGTGATCAGGTGCTTCATGGCAAATCCCCTCCGTTGACGGCGCGCCGCGCTCAGTGCAGCCGCTCCAGCAGTTCGGTATTGAATTCCGAGCCGTAGTCGATCCAGGTCGTCTCCTGGCCGAGATCGACGGCGATCACCCGCAGCACGTAGCCACCGACCAGCACCAGCACCGGGGCCAGCAGCGCCAGGCTGCGCAGCGTGGCACGAATCTCGGCCGCCTCCAGCAGCAGCGGGATCAGCAGACCGAGGGCCACGAAGGCGCCCCAGAACCAGGCGGTGTAGTCGCCACCCAGCAGCCTGGCGGCTGCATCCAGTTGCGGCTGTGCGCCGGTGGACAGGTTGACCAGCAGCAGCGCGACGATGACCAGCTCGGTCAGGATCAGGCCGGCGTCGATCAGGGTGAACAGGCGCTTCTCGCTGTGCCGGCGCGCGATCAGGGCGATCAGCGCCGCGCCGGTGGACAGCCCCGAGACCAGGAACAGGGGCCCCAGCAGGCCGGTATTCCAGAACGGCCGGGCGCTGAAGGCGCTCAGCAGGATGCCGGTGTAGATGCCGAGCGCGACGGCGACCGGGATGGCCGCCCAGGCGATCGGCCGGCGCCAGCGCTCGCAGACAAGCAGCACTCGTTCCGGCCGGGTGCCGGTCAGCAGGCTGGCGAGCAGCGGGTAGCCGCTGCGCAGCGTGGACAGCACCTGCAGAAGGGTGATGGGATACACCAGCACCAGGATCCAGGCGCCGTAGGACATCGGTGAAGTCGGTTCGAAAGTGGTGTAGAAGCGCCACACGAACAGCTTGTGCTCGAGGTCCAGAAACAGGGTCGCCATGCCCAGCGACAGCACCACCGGCGCCAGCAGCGACAGGCGGTTGACCGAGAACGGCGCCTCTTCGTCCCGGTTCAGCAACAGCATGAGCGCCGAGAAGAACATGATGCCCGCGGTCAGGCCGCCGAGGAACAGGTACACCGAGATCTCCCAGCCCCAGATGTGCATCACCGGGTCGACGGGAGGATTGCTGCGGGCGGTGATCAGGATCTCTTCGTGCATGGCCGCTTCTCAGGTCAGGTAATAGACATTGGGCCGGTTGCCGGTTTCCGGCGCCAGCACCTTGTAGTCGCGCCGGCGCAGCAGTTCGCTCACCTCGCTGGAGGGGTCGTCGAGCAGGCCGAAGTACATGCAGCGCGTCGGGCAGGTGGATACGCAGGCCGGGTCCAGCCCCTTCTCGACCCGGTGATGACAGAAGGTGCACTTGTCGATGTAGCCGCCCGGGTGCATGACCAGGCGCGCGTCGTAGGGGCAGGCGGCGATGCAGGCCTTGCAGCCGGTGCACTTGTTGGGATCGACCAGCACGATGTTGGTGTCCTTCCAGTGGTGGCTGGCGCCGGTCGGGCACATGTAGACGCAGGTGGCGTGCGAACAATGGTTGCAGCGCTCGGAGCGGAACTCGGTGCTCAGGTCGGGATAGGTGCCCCGGGTCGCTTCCACCACCCAGTCGCGGTTCAGCCCCTCCGGCACCTTGTTCTCGGTCTTGCAGGCGATCACACAGTCGCCGCAGCCGATGCACAGTCGGGTGTCGATGACCATGGCGTAGTGCGTCATCTCAGCCGGCCTCCTTCACCAGGGTGACGAAGTTGGCGCGCATGCCGGTGCCGCCCATCAGCGGATCCACCCTGACGTTGGTCATGAGCTCGGAATCGTCGGCGCCGATACCGTAGGTCAGCCGCAGGCGACGCGAGCGGTGGCCGAAGCCATGCGCCATGAACACCGAGTCGGGCCGGATGCGCTCGGTGACGCGCACGCGCACCCGGTTGCTGACGATGCCATCCGGGTTCTGCAGGCGCACGTACTCGCCGTTGGCCAGCCCCTGCTCCCGCGCCACCAGTGGATTCACCCACAGGGTGTTCTCCGGCGCCAGCTGGAACAGCAGCGGGTTGTTGGTGGTCTTGCCGAAGGTGTGCGCCGGCATGCGGCCGTAGTTCAGACGATAGAAACCCGCCGGCGGCGCCTCGGGCCGGGTGTACACCGGCAACGGGTCGAAACCCGCGTCCGCCAGCTGCTGCGAATGGAGTTCGATGCGCCCGGACGGCGTACGGAAACGCACCGGCTGGCCCTCGGCGAAATACTTCGGCCGGGTGCGCGGAAAGGGCTTCACGCCGATACGCTGCATCTCCTCCAGCGAGGACCCCACCTGTTTGAGCTGCCAGTCGAGCACCTCGCTGTAGTCCTGCCAGGGGAAATAGCGTTCCAGCCCCAGGCGCCGGCCGAGCTGTCGGGCGATCCACCAGCCCGGCTTGCTGTCGTGGCGCGGTTCGAAGGCCGGCATGCGCAGCGCCAGCGCCGGTTCGCGTTCGCCGGCGTTGCGCAGGTCGTCGTAGCGCTCCAAGTAGGTGCATTCGGGCAGCACCACGTCGGCGTAGCCGGTGATCTCCGAGGGCATGGTATCGACCACCACGACCAGATCGAGCGAATCCATGGCCGCCTTCAGCTGCGGGCGTATGCCCGGGATGGTCGAGGGCAGGTTGGTGCCGTACACCAGCCAACCCCTGTAGTGTGCGTCCTCGCCGATGGAGGCCTCGATGATGGCGTTGGTCACGCCTTCGTAGGCGAACGGGTAGCGGCCCTTGTTGGCGGCCCGGAAATCGCTGCGCGGTTGCGGGTAGGCCGGCAAGGGGTAGCGTGGCAGGCGCACGTTCTCCTTGATGTACAGCCCGCCCTTGCGGCCCCAGGAGCCCAGCAGCGCGTTGAGGATGGCGATGGCGCGCGAACGCTGGGTGTCGTCGCCGTACCAGGTGGTGTGGCGGCCGGGGTGCACCAGGGTGGCCGGCGCGTGGCTGGCCATCTCGCGTGCCGTGGCGCGGATCAGGTCCGGCTCGATGCCGGTCTCCAGGTAGACCCATTCCGGTGCGTAGCGGCGCACGTGGGCGGCCAGCTCGTCGAAGCCGGTGGCATAGCGCTCGATATAGTCCCTGTCGTAGAGTTGCTCGTCGATCAGCACGTACATCCAGCCCAGCAGCAATGCGATGTCGGTGCCGGGGCGGATGGGCAGCCAGTACTTCGATTTGCCGGCCGGCACCGAAAAACGCGGATCGACGGTGATCAGACTGACGTCGTTGCGCAGGGCCTGCGCCAGCGTCTGCACCTGGCCGTTGTGCAGGTTTTCGCCGATGTGCGAACCGATCAGCACGATGCAACGCGAATGCTCCATGTCGGTGCGCTCGGGCGAACCCAGCCCCTCGCCGAAGGTGAGGCGGAAGCCGACGTCGCGCGGCCCCCGGCATTGCGCGAAGGCCGGCTCGGCGAAGCTGGCGGAGCCGTAGGCGCGCATCAGGTGCTTGAAGTGACGGGCGCCGTAGCCGTGGTTGAGCATGGCCATGCGGTCCGGTCCATAGTCGTTGGCGATCGCCTTCATGCGGTCGGCGATGAAGCCCAGCGCCTCGTCCCACTCGGCCTCGCGGAAGGTCTGGCGCCCGTCGGCGCCGGTGACGCGCAGCAGCGGCTTGCGCAGGCGGTCCGGGTCCTCGTAGCTGCCCAGCCCGCCGCTGCCGCGCGTGCACAGCCGGCCCTGGCTGTGCAGATCGTGCGCATTGCCGGTGATCTTCCAGGGCCGATCGTTCTCGGTGTGGACGAAGCCGGCGCACTTCCAGAAACACATGTCGCAGAAGGTCGGGGTGCGGACGACCTGGCCGCTGCCGGGCAGCGGGTGGGCCGTGCAGCCGCCCAGCAGCAGCGGCGACAGCACGCCGCCGGCACCCATCAGGCCGGACAGTTTGATGAATTCACGCCGGTTCATGCTCACCCGGCACCGCCTTTTCCCTGCTCAACAGCCTTCCTCCGTCTCCGGCGCCGGCTGCACGACCTGCGCCGGCTGCGCCTGCCTGGCCCCGCCGCGCTCGCGCCTGTGGCGTTCACGGACCGGGGCTCCGCTGTGGGAACGGGGCACGATGTAATAGGCCGGCTCGCCGGCCTGCCTGAAAAAGGCATCGGTGGGGAAGAAGGCCAGCACGAAGCCGATCAGCAGCGCCAGCGCCACCAGCGGCGCCTCGTACCTGAGCACCTGCTCGGGCTCCAGGGTCTCGTCGGGCGGCGTCGACCAGAACAGGTGCTGGCCGAAGCGCATCAAGAGGCTGCCCGCCACCGCGGCCGCCACGACCAGAAGCACCGCCAGGCCCAGGTTGATGTCCAGCAACTGGTCGAGGCGGTACACGCCCCGGTAGTCGCTGTTGTAGAAATCGCCCCAGATCGGGAACAGGTCGCCGAACAGCAGCGAACCGGCGAGGAAACCGATCACGAACACCACCGCATCGATGCGGCCGGTGGCCACCGAGGCAGCCGCGGTGCCGGGGCAGAAGCCGCCCAGCGCCATGCCGATGCCGAACAGCAGGCCGCCGACCGCCATGGGCTTGAGGTA
>JALSRI010000055.1 GCA_026984835.1 Thiohalobacter sp.
CAACCTGCACGAGTACCGGCGCTACCGCTGGTTCCTCGACTACGTGGACTGGCTGCGGGCCCGCCTGAACGCGCCGCTGTGGGACGGCGCCGCCGGCCTGCTGGTGGTCCTGCTGCCGCCGCTGGCCTCGGTGGCCCTGCTGCAGGACTGGACCGACGACCTGCTGTTCGGTCTGGTCGGCCTGCTCTACAACGTGGCGGTGTTTGTCTATTGCCTGGGTCCGCGCGATCTGGCCGCCGATGTCGAGACCTATTGCGAGGTCAGCGACTCCAGCGACGCGGAGCTGCGCCGCCGCGCCGCCGCCCGGCTGCTGGATGGCGACACGCCGCCGGAGGATCTCGCAGCCGCCACCGAGCTGGTGACGCGCGGCGTACTCACCGGCGCCAACGACCGCCTGTTCGCGGTGCTGTTCTGGTTCATCGTCCTGGGCCCCCTGGGCGCGGTGCTGTACCGGGCCGTTTCGGTCCTGCACCACGAGCGCGACGGCGAAGGCGGGTTCGGCGACAGCGTTGCCCTGCTGCTGGCCATCCTGGCCTGGATCCCGGCCCGTCTCACGGCGCTGGGCTATGCCCTGAGCGGGCATTTCGACGCCGCCCTGGAGGGCTGGCGGGCCGCCCACCGGGAGCACCCGCAGGGGGTGGAGGGTTCGGAACGGGTGCTGGCCGAGACCGGCCTCGGCGCTCTCGACGTATCCGCCGGCGGGGACGACGGGGTACGGCCGCCGCGCGCTGCCATGCGGCTGGTATGGCGCACCCTGGTGGTGTGGCTGGTGGGCCTGTCACTGATGACCTTGGCCGGCTGGGCGGGCTGACGGCCGCCGCCTGCCTTGCGTACCGGAGGAAAGACCATGAACACGACGACGCGACGTTTCCAACCCGCCCGCATCGGCGCCGCCCTGGCGTTGTGTGCCGCGCTGCTGCCGGCGGTGAGCCAGGCCATACCCGAATTCGCGCGCAAGTACAGCATGAGCTGTGCCGCCTGCCACGCGGCCTTCCCGCGTCTCAACGCCTTCGGCGAGCACTTCCGCGACAGCAACATGCGCCTGCCCAACTGGCGCGATACCACGGCCGGGACCGGCGACGAACGCCTGGCGCTGCCGGCCTACCCGCCGCTGGCGGTGCGCGCCCAGGCCTATGCGCAGGCCCGCAAGGGCAAGTCCGTCGATCCGGTGACCGGAGCCACCGAACAGGCCGGCAGCGACTTCCAGTCGCCCTACCTGATCAAGCTGCTCTCCAGCGCGCCGCTGAGCGATCACATCACCTATTACTTCTATGGCATCTTCGCCGAGAAGGGCGGCAACGGCGAGACCATCATCGAGGACGCCTGGTTTCGCCACGACGACCTGTTCGGCAGCGGAGTCGGCATGATGCTGGGCCAGTTCCAGATCTCCGACCTCATGTTCGCGCGCGAGACGCGCATGACGTTCCAGGATTTCATGGTCTACCGCATGGCCGGCATCACCTACGACCGCGGCGTGCTGTTCGACCGCGCGCTGGGGCCGGTCGACATCGACGTCGGGGTGGTGAACGGCAACGGCATAGAGGACAACCTGAACATCAACAGCCCCGGCTACCGCCGCCCCGACAAGATGTTCGACAACAACAGCGACAAGACCCTGTTCGGGCGCCTGGGCACCGACCTCGGGCCGGTCTCGGTCGGTCTGTTCGGCCTGGCCGGGGAACAGAAGAACGCCACCGGGCCTGCCGGCCAGGACAGCGGCAGCCGTGACACCGACAAGCGCATCGTCGGTCTCGACCTGTCCGGCGAGGCGGGCAGCCTGTACTGGTTCGCGCAGTACCTGTGGAACTCCTGGGACGGCTTCCTGGACAGCGGCAAGAACTACAACTGGTGGGGCGCGTTCGCGGGCGTGGACTACATCATGGACGACCACTGGGCCTTTTCCGCGCTCTACAACCTCGCCGACGCCGGCGATCTGGACGATACCGACACCGTCTACGAAGGCATCGACATCAACAGCCTGTCGCTGACCGCGGCCTACTACTTCATGCGCAACATCAAGGGGGTGGCGGAAGTCAACATCGACTTCCTGGGCGAGGACCCGCAGTCCGGAACCTTCTTCACGGGCCACCTGAGCAAGGAGCACTACATCCTGTTCGGTTTCGACGCGGCGTTCTGACGCCCGGCGCTTCGCGGCGGTCCCGGGGAATACGGCGTAGAATCGCCGTCATGCACAGTCCGTCCCCGTTCCTGTCCCTGCTTTCCGGCCTGCTCGTGCTGGTCGCGGCCCTGCCCGGCCGGTCGGTGGCCGGGCCGGTGGTGGTGGACGATGCCGGCCGTACGGTGCGCCTGGAGCGGCCGGCGCATCGCGTCGTCAGCCTGGCGCCCCACGCCACGGAGCTGTTGTTCGCCGCCGGCGCCGGCAGCCGGGTGGTCGCCGTCTCCGAACACAGCGACTATCCACCGGCGGCGCGCGCCCTGCCGCGCGTGGGCGGCGGCGCCGGCCTCGACGTCGAGCGCATCCTGGCCCTGCAGCCGGACCTGGTGGTGGCCTGGCAGAGCGGCAACGGCCCGGTGCCGGAACGGTTGCGGCGGCTGGGGCTGACCGTGTTCCTGTCCGAGCCGCGCCGCATCGACGAGATCGCCACCAGCCTGGAGCGGCTCGGTCACCTGGCCGGCAGCGACCCTGTGGCAGCGCGCGCCGCCCGCCGCTTTCGTGAAGGGGTGCGAGCCCTGCGCAGCCGCTACGCCGGCCGCGAGCGGTTGCGGGTGTTCTATCCGGTCTGGGACCGGCCGCTGATGACCGTCAACGGCGACCACATGATCAGCGCCTGGCTGCGCCTGTGCGGGGCCGATAACATCTTCGCCGGTCTGCCCGAGCTGGTGCCCACCGTCGGCCTGGAGGCCGTGGTCGCCGCCGCCCCGGACGTCATCGTCGTGGCCGTCGGCAAGGGCCGGGACCGCCGGGCGCAGTGGCGACACTGGCCGGGGCCGGACGCGGTGCCCGTGCTGAGTGTGCCGGCGGACTGGCTGGAACGGCAGACGCCGCGCGCGGTGGACGGTGCGCGGGTGTTGTGCCGGAAGCTGGATGCGGTGCGGCGGGGCGCGACGCCGGCGCAAGGGCAGGCGCCGCGCTGAGTCGGCATCCGTGGCTCAGGTGTGGCGGGCGGCATCGCTCTTCCACAGCACGTCGGGCCGGCCCGCTTCGCGGTTCAGCACCCGTGCCATCACGAACAGCAGATCGGACAGGCGGTTGAGGTAGCGCAGGGTGGCGGGATTGACGTCGCCCGCGCGCGCCAGGCACGCGGTGCGGCGTTCCGCGCGGCGGCAGACGGCGCGCGCCAGGTGGCACAGGGCGGCGCTCCGGCTGCCGCCCGGCAGGATGAAGTCTTCGAGCGGCGGCAGATTCGCGTTGAAGGCGTCGAGCCGCCGCTCCAGCCAGTCCACCTGGCGGTCTTCGATCAGCGCCCTGCCCGGCAGCGACAGTTCACCCCCCAGGTCGAACAGGCTGTGCTGCACCCGGGTAAGGGTGTCGGTCAGGCTCCCGGGCAGCGGGTCCGCCAGCAGCACGCCCAGCGCGCTGTTGAGTTCGTCCACGGCGCCGATGGCCTCGATCCGCGGGTCGTCCTTGGCAACCCGGGTGCCGTCACCCAGCCCGGTGTCGCCGGCGTCGCCGGTGCGGGTGTAGATTTTCGACAGGCGGTGTCCCACGACCCGATCAACTGTCGACGAGCCGGTAGCGGACCGGGATCTGCAGGTCCAGGCCATGGCCGCCCAGCCAGCCGCGGATTTCGGGCAGGGCGCCGATGCGGCGCGCCGATTCCAGCGCCGAGCGGTCCAGTATGTGGTGGCCCGAGGTCCGCAGGACGCGCAGGTTGCTGAGGTGGCCGTTATTCTCGACCCGCATGGCCAGCGTGACCTGGCCCTCCCAGCCGCGACGGCGCGCCAGCCAGGGGTAGTCGAACTGTTCGGCCAGGCGTCGCCGCAGGGCTTCGCTGATGCGCGCGCGGGCGGTGGCGGGATCCGGGGTGGCCAGCGGGGTGGCGGCCGGGCGGGCAGGGGGGCGTTCGGCGCGCCGCCCAGGCGGGACGGCGGCCCCTGTCCGTGCGGTGCGAAGGGACGTTGCCCGGTGCCGCGCGGGCGGCACCGGGCGGGTGGCGCCGCGGGGTGCTGGCGGGGTGGTGCTGGCGGGCGCCGGCGGTCGGGCCGTCGTGGCGGTCGGTTGCAGCACCTGGACGCGCAACGCCTGTTGCCAGCCGCCGATTGCGGGGCGCTGCACCGGACCGGTCGGCACCAGCAGCCACAGGCCGTGCAGCAGCAGCGAGGCGAGGACAAACAGCGGCATGGGCTTGTTCATGGGGCGGCGGACCGGCAGTCGGGACTGGGGTGAATGTACGGCGCCGGCTTGCGGCTGTCAAGGTAATCCAATCATAACTGATTGAGTTAGAAGTTTTTTCCCGTTCCCTGGCGCACCGGCCCCGGCAGATTTAGAAAAAGGCGCGCGGATGTTTTACCCTTGGAGGACCAGACGGTCTGGAGGGAGGCCGGCCATGGCCGAGCAGCAAGACGATTTTCTGACCGCCTTTCGGGGCAGTTTTTCCGGTGTGCTGCGCTGGCCGCAGCTCGACACCCTGTGGGACGTGCTGAAACGGGACGCCGGCGGCGGCTGGTACCTGTACGCGATCGGCGAGCCGCCGCCGGTGGCGCCGGTGGCGGCCGGAGAACTGCAGCGTTTCATCGACGAGGTCGATGTCCTGCTACGCCGCGAGCACGGGGAAGACTACTGCGGTATCGTCTACGCAGACGATCTCAACGCGCCCGGCTTCGTGAAGATATTCGATCCGAACAACCTGGGCGTGTCCTGCGGTTACAGTGACAACCCGCCCCTGCCCGGCTGGATCCTGTCCAAACTTCCGCCAGTCGATTTGCAAGCGCCCGCGCCGCTGCCCGGGAACCGGCGTCGTTGGTGGCGGCGACTGTTTGCCAGTTGAATGTTTTCATTATTGTATCCTCGCCAGTAAGACCAGTTCGTAGACGATCAGCGCGACGTACACGGGCACCAGCCCGTGCAGCGCCTGCCAGCCAGTGACCACGCCCAGGACGCGGAAGTGGGCGTGCATCAACAGGAACAGCACCCCCGCGCCGGTGAAGAGCAGCTTGCCGGTGACGAAGGTCTGGACGCTCACCGACAGCAGCCTGGCCATCAGCAGGTTGGCTTCATAGGCGCCGTGGGAGAGCAGGGTGAGGGTGAGCAGGGCGTCGAGGCTGCTCAGCAGCATGATACCCATGGCGACGTAGACCAGCCGCGGCTCGTACCAGTCGAGGTAGTAGTCCTGGTCGGCGCGCCGGCGGTGACGGCGGCGGCCGCGGCCGGAGAGCCCGCAGTAGGTGAGGGTGCGCAGGCTGTGGCGGCGACGATCGGCGGTGCGGCGGCGCTCTTCGCTGGCGCCGTCCGGCGTGGCGGTCATCGTGTCTGGGCTCATGTGGACTCCACGTGGATTCATCACTGACAGAGCAAATGCTGTGCCTTTGAGAATTTAGGCAGCTTATTCATGGGCTTGGTTCAACCGGTGCCGGCCCGGCCGGGCGGAATCGTAAAGAAACCCGACATGTGGACGGTAGGATCCGGGTCTGCGGTTGCTGGCATTTTGTCCGTGGGACAGCAACTTGCCGTGGCGCCCCTGTCTGTGACAAGCGGTTTTGTTGTAAGAAATATCGACAAATGTCGGTGTGACCGACAGGATCAGGCCGGCAGCCAGGCGGGCCCGTGGCGGGTGCGCACCTGTTCGAGGGGGTGGCCGTAGAGCGCCTCCAGGTTGGCGGTGGTGAGGACTTCGGCGGCCGTACCTGTGCAGGCCCGCCCCTCGCCTTGCAGCAGGATGAAGTGGTCGCCCAAGCGGGCGGCCAGGTTGATGTCGTGCAATACCATGAGGACGGCCTGGCCGCGGTCGCGGGCCCGCTGGCACAGGCGCTCCAGCAGGCGGGTGCGGTGGTGCAGGTCCAGGTGGTTGGTGGGTTCGTCGAGCAGCAGCAGGCCGGGGTCCTGGGTGAGCAGGGTGGCGATGCCGGCGCGGCGCCGTTCGCCGCCCGACAGGGTGTGCAGGGGGCGTTGTTCGAATCCGGACAGTTCGACGAAGGCCAGCGCCTCGCGCGCCCGCTGCAGGTCGGCGGCCGACTCCCATTGCCAGGCATGCAGCCAGGGGTGGCGACCGGTCAGCACGCTCTCCAGCACGGTGGCGGGGAAGACGTCCTCCTGGGACTGGAACAGGATGCCGAGCCGCCGGGCGATGGTCCGCCGGGGCAGTGTTTCCAGCGGCTCGCCGCCGAGCCGGATACGGCCGCCGGCCGGCCGGCGCAGGCCGGCCAGGGTGCGCAGCAGAGTGGTCTTGCCGGTGCCGTTGCGACCCAGCAGGCACCAGCACTGGCCGGCGCGCAGCGCCAGCCGGAAGCGCCGCGTCACCCGCACGCTGCCGATGCCGACGTCCAGGTCGCCGCAGTCCAGCAGCACCCGCCCGCTGTCGACCGCTTCAGTCACGCAGCTGGATCTCGCGGTTGCGGTGCAGCAGCACCAGGAACAGCGGCACGCCCAGCAGCGCGGTCAGTACGCCCACCGGCAACTGGCGCGGCGCCAGGGCGGTTCGCGCCAGGGTGTCGGCCACCACCAGCAGGGTGCCGCCGGCCAGCGCGCTGGCCGGCAGCAGCAGTCGGTGGTCGCGGGCGCCGAGCAGCCGCAGCCCGTGCGGCACCACCAGGCCGATGAAACCGATGTTGCCGGCCAGGGTGACGGCGCTGGCGGTGAGCAGCGACGCCAGCAGGTAGATCAGGCCCCGCAGCCGGGCGCTGTTCACACCCAGTGCGGCGGCCTGTTCGTCGCCGCCGGCCAGCAGGTTGAGGGCGCGGCTCTGCGCCAGTGCCGGCGCCAGGCCGGCCGCCAGCGCCAGCAGGCCCCACCAGGGCCAGCGGGCCTGGCCGAGGTCGCCCATCAGCCAGAACAGCATGCCGCGCAGACCGGTGTCCGGCCCGAGACTCAGCAGCAGGCTGATGAGCGCGCCCCAGCCGGCCGCCAGCACCACGCCGGTGAGCAGCAGGCGGCCCGGGTTCCAGCTGCCGCGCCCGTGGGCCAGGGTGAACACCAGCAGCGTCGACAGCAGGGCGCCGGCGAAGGCCGCGCCCTGCAGCAGCAGACGCCCGGCGCCGGCCATGAGGGCCAGCAGCGCGCCCACCGAAGCGCCGCCCGATACACCGAGGATGTAGGGGTCCGCCAGGGGGTTGCGCAACAACACCTGCATGAGCACGCCGGCCACCGCCAGCAGGGCTCCGGTGGTGAACGCGGTGGCGGCGCGTGGCAGCCGCAACTCCCACAGGATGCGCCCGGCCGTGCTGTCGGGCTGCCACAGTTGAGCCGGGTCGATCGGTACGCTGCCGCTGAGCAGGGCGACCGCCAGGCTGGCCAGCAGCAGGGCCAGCAGGGCCGGCAGCAGCAGGGCCGGGCGGGCGGCGTTCACACCTCGGCCTTTCTCAGGCTGGTGACCGGCCAGCCGCGTCGCCGGGCCTCCTGGCGCAGGCGTTCGTCCGGGTCCACGGCCACCGGCCGCTCGACCCGTTCCAGCAGCGGCAGATCGTTGTGCGAGTCGCTGTAGAAGCTGCTGCCGGCCAGGGTTTCGCCGTGCGTCTGCAGCCAGTCCTGCAGGCGTTCCACCTTGCCCTCGCGGAAGCAGGGCGTGCCGCTGACGCCGCCGGTGTACTCGCCGTCGATCATTTCCGGTTCGGTGGCGATCAGGTGTTCCACGCCGTAGCGGCGGGCGATGGGTTCGGTGATGAAGCGGTTGGTGGCGGTGATGATGACCGGTGTGTCGCCGCGGTGGCGGTGTTCCTCCACCAGCTCGCGGGCGGCGGGCAGCAGGATGGGCTCGATCTTCTGCTGCAGGAATTCCGTCCGCCAGGCCTCCAGCCGGGTGCGTGGATGGGTCGCCAGCGGCTGGAGCTGGAAGGCGAGAAATTCCATGATATTCAGCGATCCTTCGAGATACTGGTCATAAAAGCGTTGATTTTCCTTTTCATAGAACTCGCCGTCGACTATGCCGCGTTCCACCAGGAACTGCCCCCACAGGTAATCGCTGTCGCCGGCGAGCAGCGTGTTGTCCAGGTCGAACAGCGCCAAGGGCATGGAATTCCTCCGGAAAGCGGTTCAGGGGCGGATCAGCATAGTCGCGGTGCCGGGAAAGGTAAATCAGTATCCGCTGATTTGCCCGCATGGCGGCCCTGTGTGACAATGAAGGCAAGGTGAAATCCCCGCGGTATTTTTGTAAGTGATTGATTCAGAAGGCTATAGACCGAATGTCGGCATCATCCTGACCAACCGGGAAGGGCGCCTGCTGTGGGCGCGCCGCATCCGCCAGGATGCCTGGCAGTTCCCGCAGGGCGGCATCCGCGAACAGGAGACGCCGGAGCAGGCCATGTACCGTGAACTGGGCGAGGAGATCGGCCTGGCGCCGCACCATGTCCAGGTCCTGGGCTCCACCCGCGGCTGGCTGCGCTACCGGCTGCCGGAGCGCTACATCCGCCGGGGCCAGCGGCCGCTGTGCATCGGCCAGAAACAGGTCTGGTTCATGCTGCGGCTGATCGGCGAGGAGCGCCACGTGCGGCTGGATCTGAGCGACAAGCCCGAATTCGACAACTGGCGCTGGGTCGACTACTGGCAGCCGTTGCGCGAAGTGGTGTCTTTCAAGAAGGACGTCTACCGGCAGGCGCTGAACCAGCTGGCGCCGCTGGTGCTCCCCGACCACCAGGCATCGCGCCGGGTGCGACGATAGACAACGGTTCCCCCGCCGGCCGCGCAGCGCGGCCGGTGTCCGTTCAACCCGGAAACAGGTCGTGCTCGATACCCTGAGAAGAATCGTCCAGGAGGTCAACAGTGCCCCCGACCTGCCGGGAGCGCTCACCCTCATCGTGCAGCGCGTCAAGCAGGCCATGCACGTCGACGTCTGTTCGGTCTACCTGACCGACGGCGACAACCGCCAGTACGTGCTGATGGCCACCGACGGCTACAACCTGGCGGCCGTGGGCCGGGTACGGATCGATTTCTGCCACGGCCTGGTCGGCGAGGTGGCGCGCCGCGAGGAACCGCTCAACCTGGACGAGGCAGCGGCCCATCCGGCCTACGTCTATACCGACGAGATCGGCGAGGAGCCCTACCACGGTTTTCTCGGCGTGCCCATCATCCAGCACCGCAAGGTGCTGGGCGTGCTGGTGGTACGCCAGCAGCAGCGGCGCCGTTTCGCCGAGGCCGAGGAGACCTTCCTGGTGACGCTGGCCGCGCAGCTGGCCGGCGCCATCACCCACGCCGAGGCAAGCGGCGAGATCACCCGGCTGCTCGCGGATTCCAGCGAGGCGCGTTATGCGCTCAAGGGCTTGTCGGGCGTTCCCGGTGCGGCGGTCGGCCGGGCGCGGGTGGTGTATCCGCTGGCCAACCTGGACGCGATCCCGGATCGCCCGGTGTCGGATATCGAGGCTGAGATCGCCAGCTTCCGGGCCGCCGTCGCCAGCGTAGAGCGCGACATGCGGCAGATGTCGGCGCGCATGGTCGACTCGCTGCCCGCCGAGGATATCGCCCTGTTCGACGCCCTGATCCTGATGCTGCGCAGCGAGAACCTGGTGGACCGCACCATCGACGGCATCCGCGCCGGCAACTGGGCGCCCGGCGCCCTGCGCGACACCATCGCCGAGCACGTGCAGGCGTTCGAGCGCATGGAAGATCCCTACCTGCGCGAGCGGGCCAGCGACGTCCGGGACCTCGGCCGGCGCATCCTCGAACACCTGCAGAGCACGCGGCCGGCGGCGGTCGAATACTACCCGCGCACCATCCTGGTGGGCGAGGACGTCAGCGCCAGCCAGCTCGCCGAGGTGCCGCCCGGGCGGCTGGCCGGCGTGGTGTCGGCGCACGGTTCGGCCGCCTCCCACGTCGCTATCCTGGCGCGCGCGCTGGGCATCCCGGCCGTCATGGGCGTCGACGACCTGCCGGTCGGACGCCTGGAGGGGCAACAGTTGGTGGTGGACGGGTACGAGGGGCGGGTGTTCGTCAAGCCCTCGCGCGCCATCCGCGAGGAATTCGAACGTCTCGAGCACGAGGAGTCGGAGCTGGCGCAGGGCCTGCGGGAACTGGCCGACCTGCCGGCCGAGACGCCGGACGGCCACCGCGTGCCCCTGTACGCCAATACCGGCCTTTTGACCGACATCACGCCTTCGCTGCGCAGCGGGGCGGAGGGCGTGGGCCTGTACCGCACCGAGGTGCCGTTCCTGATCCGCGACCGCTTTCCCGGTGAGGAAGAACAGCGCCGCATCTACCGCCAGGTACTGGAGGCCTTCGCGCCGGCGCCGGTCACGGTGCGCACGCTGGATGTGGGTGGCGACAAGATGCTGTCCTATTTCCCGGTGGTGGAAGACAACCCGTTCCTGGGCTGGCGTGGCATCCGCATCACCCTGGATCACCCCGAGATCTTTCTCACCCAGCTGCGCGCCATCCTGCGTGCCGGCGCCGGTCTCGACAACCTGCGCCTGCTGCTGCCCATGATCGGCAGCGTCGGCGAGATCGACGACACCCTGGGCCTCATCCACCGCGCCTGCGACGAATTGCAGGACGAGGGCGAGGACGTGCGCTTCCCCCCGGTCGGCGTGATGGTGGAGGTGCCGTCGGCCGTCTACCAGGTCGAGGCGATGGCGCGGCGGGTGGATTTCTTCTCCATCGGCAGCAACGACCTGACCCAGTACCTGCTGGCCGTGGACCGCAACAACGCCAGCGTGGCGCAGCTCTACGACGCCCTGCATCCGGCGGTACTGCGCGCCATTCGCCAGGTGGTCGACGATGCACACGCCCAGGGCAAGGCGGTCAGCGTGTGCGGCGAGATGGCGGGCGACCCCGGCGCCGCGCTGCTGCTGCTGGGTATGGGCGTGGATTCGCTCAGCATGAGCGCCGCCAGCCTGCCGCGGGTGAAATGGGTGATTCGCAGCTTCAACCTGGCGCAGGCGCAGGCGCTGCTCGACGAGGTGCAGACGCTGGAGGATCCGGCCACCATCCGTACCCTGCTCAACCGGACGCTCGAACAGGGCGGCCTGGGGGGGCTGGTGCATGCGGGACGCTAGCCCGCATTTCTCACCGACTTCCTGCTGCGGCGGCGTCATGCCGCGCGCTAAGCGGCGTTCACTCGGACGGGTTGCTCGACATAGTGTCGACCATGCCTGCGCGGCCCTCGGTCGCGAATGCCGCTTATCACACGACCTGCCACCGCCTCGCTACGGAACCCGGTGAGAAATGCGGGCTAGGGGATCGGATCGCGGGCAAGCCCGCTCCTACAGGAAATCAGGGAAGACGTCTGCCTTCTCGCTGTAGGAGCGGGCTTGCCCGCGATCCCCCCTACCGCCGCCGCCGCAACCAGATCCACGTCCCGCTCAGCGACAGCAACACCAGCAACAGGGCCGACAGGTCGATCAGCCAGGGGCCGTAGCGGCCGAAGAAACGGCCGCTGTGCAGGTCGGCCAGCAGCCGCATGAGCGGCAGCGCCTCGCCGCGGTAATGCGTCACCAGCGCCTGGTACAGGGCCGGGGGCAGCGGTTGCGGCTTCGACCAGCGCAGGCTGTCGCGGTCGCCGTGCCAGGGCTGCCAGCGCAGGAAGTCGGCATCCGGCGTCCACAGGTCGAGTCCGCCCTCCAGAACCAGATCGCCGGCGGGGTCGGTGCCGATGCGCAGCAAACCGGCCGGCACGCCGTCGCGCGTGTGCAGCCGCTCCACCAGTTCGCCGTCCGGGGTGAGCAGCAGGATGCTGTCGTCGACGGCGATCGCCAGCAGCTCGTGCACCCGCACGGCGCCGACCAGGTCGCGGTAGCGGCCCTCGAATTCCCGCGTGTCCAGGTACAGGTGCTTGCCCATGCGGCTGACGTAGTGGTCGCCGGCGCGAAACGAGAGCAGATCGTCGGGCGTGTGGATGCCGTACCAGTCCAGCACCCAGCCGGCGTCGACAAACTTGTCGTCGATGCCGAGGCGATCGGGGTGGTTCATGAGCACGCCGGTGACCGCCACCAGCACCATGAAAGCGGCCGCCGCCACGCCCATGTAGCGGTGCCAGATATAGAACGAGCGCAGCTTGAAGCGCTTCTTTCTACGGTGATGTCGGGACATGTTCGCCGCGCACCTGGGTGTCGAGATAGAGGGCCAGCGCGGCGATCTTCTTCATGGCGCGCACCGACAGGGTGGCACCCGAGATCCCGTCGATGGACCGGTCCAGCGCCAGCCGGGGGTCCAGCTTCAGGCCCTCGAACTGTTCGGTGAAGAAGGGGTGGCGTATCTCCGCGCCGCGACTCTCGCGGAACACCAGCACGCGGATGCGCGCCAGCCGGCCGTTCTCGACCAGCACGCCGAAGGTGATGGGCCTGTCCTTGCCGGTCTCGTCCAGGATCCAGGCGCTGCGCGCGCCCCGCAGCCAGTAGCGTACCCGCAGGGCCGGGTAGGGGTGGCCGAGTATCCGCTTCACCTGTTCCCTGCGTGTGCCGGTCAGCCACAGCACGCGCGCCTCCGGCACCTGGCCGTCGAAGGCCTCGGCCAGGAAGTCCTGCGGCGTCTGGTAGGTGCCGCGCGCGGCCGCGGCCAGCGGCAGCAGGCCGAACAGGATGATGAACAGGCGGACGGGTCTCATGGCGGTCAAGGGCTACGGGGCGCAGAGCGCCCCGTATTGTGCCTGAGCCGGATCAGGTATGACAGTTCAGAACTGATAACCCACACCCAGGTTGAAGCCCTTTTCCTCCGTCGAACTGTCTTCGTTGTCCTGGTTCTGCAGGTCGAACTTGACCACCACATCCGGGTGCGGCCAGTAGTTGAGGCCGGCCTGGTACTGCCTCTTGCGCGTGTCGGAGCTGTTGCCGGCGCGGTTGTTCCACTGGTTATAGCGGGCGAACAGGCCGAGTTTCGGCGTCAGCTTGAAGGACGGTTCGATGTAGAAACCCGTCTGCCGGTCGGCACCCAGGGCGGCGGGTCCGGAACCGTCCAGGTCCCACAGGGCGTACAGGGCGCGCAGGCCCAGGCGGTCGCGCTGGATGTCGGCGTGCGCTTCGTACAGCCAGGCGCCGCCGGCGTTCGGGTCCCGGCCCTGGGTCATGTCCTGCTGGTACTGGACGGTGGCGGCCAGTTCCACGCCGGCGATGCCGGTCCATTTCAGGCGTCCGGTGGCGGCCAGGTCGGCCGCGTCCGCCTCGCTGGTCTTCTGGCGGCCGGCGCGCACCGCGTAGTTGTCGGCGGCGCGGGTGTCCATGCCCTCGTGCACGGCCAGGTCGAAGCTCCAGCCCGGCGCCAGCTCACCCTTGAGGCCCGCGCCGCCCACCCACCAGGTGGTGGGAATGATGTTCTTTTCCACCGGGTTGCGTTCCACGCCGTAGAAGGTGGCGGGCTCGTGGGTTTCGTTGAGAATGCCGGCCGGCACCAGGAACAGGCCGGCGCGGGCGCTCAGGCGGTCGTTGAGATCGAACTCCAGCCAGGCCTGCTCCAGCTCCACGGCGCCGTTGCCCTCCGTATCGGCGTGTTCCACCTCCAGTTCAGAGAAGAAACGGATGTCGTCGCTGAACTGGTGGCCGAGGAACAGGATGGCACGATGGAGGTCGATTTCCTTTTTGTTGCGGCCGTCCCGTTCGAGGTTGTTGTAGTGCAGTTCGCCGTAGCCGCCGACGACGGTCTTGCCGGCGCCGCCGTGCTCGAAGGGTCCGTGGCCGGCACCCAGGGCGGTTGCGGTCGCTTCAGCCGTGCCGGCCTGCAGGCTGTCCAGCGCCTCACCGGTGGCCTCGACCTTCTGTTCCGTGCTCTGCTGGTCGTGCCGCAGAGCCTCGATTTCGCGCTGCTGCTGCTGGATGATGCGCCACATCTCTTCCTGGCTGGGCAGATCGGCAGCCTGGGCCGAGACGGCGAAAAGGCCGGCCAGGGCCGCGCCGAGGGGGGACAACTTGCTGTGTTTCATCGTAAACGCCCTCTGTTCGGGTAAGGGGGTAAGGATTCGAGTGGTGGGGATTATAGCGATAATAAACCTAAATGCAAATGATTCGCATTAAATATCTTGCCACCGGGTTCCGGTACCGTCCGTCGGGTGATGCGGGGCGACCGCCATGCTAGACTCAATCGAAATACCGGAACCTGCAGGAGAGGAAGGAATGACAGAAACGGTCGAATTCGATGCCCGTCTGGCAGACAGCGATGTGTCGCTGACTCCCGCCGCACGGCAGAAGATGGCGGAACTGTTCAGGGACGTGGACGAGGGGCTGGAAGCCATTCGGGTGTTCGTGGCCGGCGGCGGCTGTGGCGGCATGAGCTATGGCATGACCTTCACCGACACCCGTACTCCCTACGACTGCGTGATGGAAGGCGACGGCTTCAACCTGTACGTCGATTCGGTGGCGCTGAACTACCTGCGCGGCGTCGAGATCGACTACGTGGAGCGTCCCACCGGCGCCAGCTTCGTGTTCAACAACGTGTTCGCGGCGACCGGTGGCTCCGGTACCTGCGGCGCCTGTGGCGCGGCCGGTGGAGGCTGTGCCTGAGTAACGGTTTCGCCGCGGCCGGCCGGCACCCGCGGCCGCGGGTGCTGCTGGTCACCCCGCCCAACAGTTATCGTATCGCGGCCTACCTCGAGGCCGCCCGGGCGCTGGACGTCGAGCCGGTGGTGGCGTCGCCCGGCCGCCATTCCCTGATCGGCGAACTCGCCGCCGGCGTCCACATCGACCTGCACGATCCGGCTGCCGGCCGCCTGCTGCTGGCGGCGGCCACCCGCCAGCCCTTCGATGGCGTGGTGGCGACCGACGATGCCGCCGTGCCGCTCGCCAGTGAAGTGGCCGCAACCCTGGGCCTGCCCCACAATCCACCCGCCGCCGCCCGCATCTCGCGTCGCAAGGACCTGGCCCGCGCCTGCCTGCAACAGGCCGGTGTCGATGTGCCGGAGCACCGCTGTATCCAGCTCGACCAGCCACTGGCGCCGCAGCTGGAGGGCCTTCGCTACCCGGTGGTGGTGAAGCCGGTCAGCCTGTCGGCCAGCCGCGGCGTGCTGCGCGCCGACGACCCGGACGCCTGCCGGCGCGCCTGCGCCCGGATCGAGGCGATGCTGGCGCGGGAGCAGGATCTGCCCGCAGCGGAACGCCGGCTGCTGCTGGTCGAGGCATTCATCGAGGGCCCGGAACTGGCGGTGGAGGCGCTGCTGCACCAGGGCGAGCTGGAATTGCTGGCGGTGTTCGACAAGCCCGATCCCCTGCAGGGCCCCTGCTTCGAGGAGACCTACTACATCACGCCGTCACGCCACGATCCGCAGGATCGGGCGCTGGCGGTCGAGACCGTGGCGCGCGCCTGCCGGGCCTACGGTCTGCGCGAAGGTCCGGTACATGCCGAGCTGCGGCTGGCGCAGGGCAAGGCCTGGGTGATGGAGGTGGCGTCGCGCACCATCGGCGGCGAATGCGCCCGCCTGCTGCGCTTCGGTGCCGGCGCCGACCTCGAGACCCTGGTCCTGCAGCGGGCGCTGGGCCGGCCGGTCGAGGTGCAGCCACCCGGTGGCGCGGCCGGGGTGCTGATGCTGCCCATCCCGGGCGCCGGCGTCCTGCGCCGGGTCGAGGGCGTGCTGGCGGCGCGCCGGGTGCCGTATATCGAGGAACTGATCCTGAGCGTCCGCGAGGGCTACGAACTGGTGCCGCTGCCGGAGGGCGGCAGCTATCTGGGCTTCCTGTTCGCCCGCGCGCCGACCCCGGAGCAGGCCGAGGCGGCGCTGCGCGAGGCACACGCCAGACTGAACGTGGTCATCGCCCCCTTGTTCCACCTCCACCCGCCGTAGGAGCGGGGGGCAGCGGACTTCATTTCTTGGCGCCGGGGGGCTGGAAGCCCTGGGGTGTCCTGCCCATGTCGCCTTCACCGAACAGGAAACCGACCATGTGCTGTTCAATCAGTTCCAGGCTGCGGGGATCGGCGGAGCTCAGGCCGTTCTCGTTGATGATCATGGTCAGGCGCTCGAGCCACTGGTTCCAGCCTTCCTTCGAAACGTTCTCGTAGATGCGCTGGCCCAGTTCTCCCGGGTGTGGCGGCTTGTCGAGTCCTTCGGCTTCCCGCTTCAGGACGACGCATTGGACGACTCGGGTCATGTCTACCCCATTTTCGGTGAATCGGGACGGAGCCCTCGGGAGCGCGAATCTAGCACGCTTCAGAAAGGCCTGACAACGGCGAGTATTACCACCACGATCAGGATCAGCGCGGGTACCTCGTTGAACCAGCGGTAGAAACGCCCGCTGTAGCGGTTGTTCCCGGCACGGAAATCCCGTACCAGCCGTCCGCAATAGAGGTGGTAGCCGATCAGGCCCGCCACCAGCGCCAGTTTGGCCTGCAGCCAGCCCTCGGTGAGCGGCCAGTGCCAGCCGGCCAGCAGCCACAGCCCGAAGCCGGTGGCCAGCAGCCCGCCCAGGGTCATGATGGCATACAGCTTGCGTTCCATGACCAGGAAACGCTGGTGGCCAGGGTCGTCGCGGCAATCGGCGTGGTACACGAACAGCCGCGGCAGGTAAAACAGCCCGGCGAACCAGGTGACCATGAAGATGATATGCAGGGCCTTGATCCAGAGCATCTCAGGGCGACCGCCAGGCGGTACGGCCGCCGCCCGGCGGCAGCATGCCCTCGATCAGGCGCCGCAGCTTCTGCATGTCCATTTCACCGATCTTCTGGTGCACCACGCGGCCGTCCGGCGCGATCAGGAAGGAGCTGGGGGTGAGGCGCACGTCGCCGAAAGCCCGCGCCGCCGCCCCGTCGATGTCCAGCGCCACCGGGTAGGGAATGCGGCGTGACTTCGCCATCTGCATGACGTGGTTGGGGGGATCGTAGGACATGGCGATGCCGATCAGCTCGAGTCCGCGCGGGTGCAGCGCCTGGTAGAGCGTGATCAGGTGCGGCATCTCCTTGATGCAGCCCGGACAGCTGGTGGCCCAGAAGGTCACCAGTACCGGCCGGCCGCGCAGGTCCGCCAGGCGGATGTCGCGGCCGTCGATGGTCTTGACGCTGACGTCCGGTGCCCGTGCCAGGCCCCCGGGCGACAACCAGACGAAGGCCAGGCCGGCCACCAGCAGCAGACCGAACAGGCCGATGAGGATGTCTTTGGTCTTCATGCCGGAATGGTAACCTTTCCCGGGCCCGAGGTGGAATGGTGCCGCCGGTGTCTGATCCCACAAAACCCCGATACGTCTACGGAACCTCGTCCCGCCGGGCCGTCTTCTCTTCAGCGGCCGGTTTCGCCACCTCGACCGGCCGCGGCAGGAAGCTCTTCGCCAGTTCGCGGTAGATGGGTTCCGGGCACACCAGCCGCGAGGTGACGAAGGCCAGCAGGGCGGTCGCCATCAGCGGCAGCAGCAGGCCCTGGTTGTCGGTCATTTCCATGACGATGACGAAGGCGGTGATGGGCGTCTGCACCACGCCGGTGAAATAGCCCACCATGCCCAGCACGATGACGGCGGCCACCGGCGCGCCGGGCATCCAGCTGGCCAGTTCCGAGCCGAGGCCGGCGCCGGTGGCCAGTGATGGCGCGAAGATACCGCCGGGTATACCGGACAGGTAGGAGAACAGTGTCGCCGCCATCTTGGCGAAGGGGTAGACGGTGGGCAGTTCGCCGCTGCCGGTGATGATGAGGGAGGCCTCGTCGTAACCGGTGCCGTAGGCGGTGCCGCCGGACAGGAAGCCGGCGCCGGCGATGCCCAGGCCGCAGGCGATGGCCACCAGCACCGGGTGGGTGCGCAGCAGCGGCGCAAGGCGGGCCGAACCACGGATGAGGGCCGTGCTGAACAGGCCGCCCAGCAGACCGCCCGCGATGCCGCACACCAGCACCGGCAGCAGCATGTCGGAGGGTTCCAGGCTGGCCGAGGTCGTGCCGAAATAGCTGTAGTTGCCCTGCACGGCGACCGCCGTGATGCCGGCCAGGAACACGGCGGTCAGCAGCACGCCGGAGGTGCGTTCCTCGAACGAGCGCCCCATTTCCTCGATGGCGAACAGGATGCCTGCCAGTGGTGTGTTGAAAGCGGCGGCGATGCCGGCGGCGCCGCCGGCCAGGATCAGCCCCCGGTCCATGTAGTGGTGGGGGAACCTGGCGAAGCGTCCCAGCGAGAACATGACGGCGGCGCCGATGTGTACGGTGGGGCCCTCGCGGCCGATGGAGGCGCCGCTCAGCACGCCCACCAGCGTGAGCACGATCTTGCCGAAGGCGATGCGGAACGACAGCAAGGAGGTGCGCGCCACGTGCTCGCTCATTTGCAGGGCGGCGATGGATTGTGGGATGCCGCTGCCCTGCGAGCCCGGGAACCAGGTGCGCGTCAGCCAGGACACCAGTACCAGCCCCAGCGGGCAGAGCAGGAAGGGCAGGTAGTCAGAGTGCGCCAGCATGTCGTGGAACAGTTCGTTGACGTGCTCGGTGGCGATGGCGAAGCCGGTTGCCACCAGGCCGACGATGATGGCGCCGCTCCAGAACAGGAAGCGTATCTTCCAGGCATCGGGCGACATGAATTCGCGTCCCGATCGGCGCAG
>JALSRI010000056.1 GCA_026984835.1 Thiohalobacter sp.
CGGTGCCCTTGGGAATCATGGAACCGATGAAACCGCCGCTGAAAGTCCCCACCTGCGTCCAGGGCCCCCAGGGCTGGTCGGCGGCGAACAGCGAGCCGCCCGGCCCGGCCTCGGCCCAGCCGCTGAATACCAGGTACTTGCCCAGCCCGGGGTGATACATGGCCGATACCTGGGCATAGGTATAGAGGTTGGGCAGCACGATCGCGTCGCTCTCCTTGCAGGACCAGTCGCCCTGGTAGCAGGGGTCTCCGACCGGTCCCGGCGCGCCCTGGTAGTACTGCCAGGCGGTGTAGTCCAGCGCCTGGTCCTTGGGCACCCGCGCCAGATAGAGGTTCATGCGCTGGGCGCCGTTGAGTTCGTGGTCGATGCCGAAGGCATACAGATAGCCGTCGGTGTTGTCCGCGTAGGCCTTGCCCATCTGGATGAACACCAGCACCCGGAAATGGCTGCCATTGGTCTCGGTCCAGGGCGAAGTGCCGGGCGCCACATTCCAGTACACACCGTTGTCGTCGCTGTAGGCCAGATAGCCTCTGGTCACCAGGCCCTTGTTGTCCTTGGGCACATGCGCATCCATGAGCAGCCGGTTGCCGATGGCGATCAGGCTGGAGGTCTTTACCCACTCCATCCTGGCGGCGTTGAAGTCGTTGAGCGGCACATTGCGCGCCACGACGCACTGGTCGGCCGCCGTGCAGGCGTTCATCAGCGGCGGAGTGCCGGACAGCGCGACCACGCCATTGGGCGTGAAGGGGCACAGCTCATAGCACTGGCTGCAATCGTAGTGATTGCAGAAATCCGCGTAGAAACCCGCCCCCGTGGGCTCGGTCATGCCCGGGATCCACTGGCCGGCCGGGCAGCCGCTCTGGGTGGCGCTGCCGCCGATGCTGGTGTCGTCCCAGGACACCGTCACGCCCGGTACCGCCGGGTTGAAGCCGCCCGCCAGCGACAGGCTCGGTATGCAGTCCTTCTTGCCGGTGCCGTCGCCGAAGGCCATGTAGAGCCGGTCGTCCGCGGCCCAGGTGACGGGCCACAGGTCGCCGAAGAAATGCTTTTCCGTGACCGTGGTGTCGACGCTCAGGCCGGTGAGCCGGAGCGTTGAGGCGGTACTCCCGCCCCCGCTGCCGCCGCCCCCACAGCCCGCCAGCACGGCGAGACCGATGGAAATCAGTACGATGTGAACAAGACGCTGCATGGCACGCCCTCCCTGGGTCGCTGTTTCCGGAAAGCCACGCTCAGCGGACCTGCGGCCGAACCCTGGCTTGCGCCCTCTTGATCGGCATCCGCGCAGGTCACTTTAGCGCCGTCCACACAATGAAAAAGGCCGCCCGAAGGCGGCCCCCTGCGCCTGCGCGGCCGGGCAGCGGCTACAGGCCGGTCTGCCCCAGCATGTGCTCGATGGCGGCCTTCAACTCGTCGTCCGAACAGTCCATGCAGGTGCCCTTGGGCGGCATGGCGTTGAAGCCGTGGATGGCGTGATCGAGCAGGGTGTCGATACCCTTGTCCTTGCGCGGCCCCCAGGCGGCCTTGTCGCCGACCTTGGGCGCGCCGGCGGCGCCGGTGCCATGGCAGGCCATGCAGACCGCGCTGTAGACCTGCTCGCCGCTGCGTGCCGCGGCGGGGGCGGCACCGCTGGCGGCCGCCACCTCGCCGACGTCCACCGCGCCGACCGGCTTGATGTTCTCCTTCACCTTGGCGTCCAGGCGCGGGTTGCGGCCGGCCTCGCCTTCCTCGACGCCGACCGTGTTGGCGATGAAGAAGAACACCAGCGCGATCACGACCAGCGCACCCAGCACCCCCAAGAAGGTACCCATGAAAACCCTGTCCTGATGGCTCACCTGAACCCCCTGAAATCAATTGGTTAGTCGTTGTTCCGTCGGCCCGCCGCGGCCCGTCCGGAGCAAAAGTATAATCGCAAACATCTGTTCGGGAAAGGAAAACCCAGCAAGCCGCTAAAGTATTGCGGTCCCCGGCCGCCACAGGGGCTACAGGGAAAGGCTCTGGCGAAGGGCTTCGCCCCGAGGCCATGAACCATGCACATCGACCCGCGAACCCCGCCCGGCCAGCCCCTCGCCGCAGCGAAGCTGCGCCCCGGCCCGGCGCGCCCGGAACAGGCCACCAGCCGCCCGGTCGAACCGGCCGCCGCCGCCGGCGCGATCAACCGGGACACACCCGCCACCCCGGCCGACCCTCCGGCCGCCCCCGCGCCGGCCAACGCCGCCCGCCCCATCGGCGGGCTGCTGGACGTCTTTGCCTGACCCGAGGACCCGACATGAAAATCGACAGCGCACACTCCCAGGCCCTGCTCGGCATCCAGCGCGGCATGAACAGCGCCCGCGACAACGCCGCGCGGATCGCCAGCGCCGGCGCCCTCCGCGCCGGCGGCCCCGACGACCTGGTCGGCCCCCTCGTCGGCCTGAAACAGGACCGGCTGCAGGTAGCGGCCTCGGTGCAGGTACTGAAAACCCTCGACGGCCTGATCGGCGCCCTGTTCGACGACAAGGCCTGACCCGGCACTTGGACCTGCACCGGGCGACAGGGTATCCTTACGCTTCTCCGCGCCCGTAGCTCAGCTGGATAGAGTACCGCCCTCCGAAGGCGGGGGTCACAGGTTCGAATCCTGTCGGGCGCGCCAGACCCGGGAATCAATGGGGTCAGACTCGATTGATTCGCATTGAACCCTCTTCCACCCAAGGACGACCCACTACGCGATACCGGAGACCATGCACAACAGATAATGCCATCCAACAGGGAGGGAGACGCCATGAAAGTGCACTGTTCGCGATGTGTGGCGCCGTTGCTCGTCGGCCTGCTGGGGTGTGGCAACGCCCTGGCCAACAAGGTCACGGAACTCTCCGTGCACAAGCCGGAGCCGCTGGCGGTAAAGGTTGCCTCCAGCAATGGTGACAAATACACCCACGTGGTGGAAACGGGTGAGCTGAAATTCCGACTCAAGGCCGACTGTCGGGTGGACAAGAAGCCCGGCTTCCAGGAGCACGCCCTTAACGAACTGGGAATCATGACGCCGGGCCTGAAACATACGCTTCTTCAGCCCACCTGGCCCTACTTCGGAGACAACCCGCCATCACTGGATTATTACGTCGAAACGAAGGTCGACGAGATCATTCGGATGAGCACCCAGTTCATGCCCCAGCACGTCCCGAAATATCTCGCTGACCCGGTCAAGGCCTGCAACGATGCGCTGGATGGAAAGCTCGATGCAGCGAAGAATCTCTGGAACATGCATCACAAGCTGGAAGAAGGCCTGAATGAAGCCATGAACAAGGACGCTGCCGCTCACAACCATCCACCGCCGTCGCCGTGGCAATTTCTTGCCGAGGGTTTCGATACATCTGTCCCCAATGGTGGAGAAGTCAAAGTCACATTACGGTGCAATCCTGCGACCAAACTCGGTTTCACCGGCTTTCATGACCAGAGCGAAACCTATGACCTGAAGATCAAATGCCTGCCATCCCCCGAAGCACAGGCCAAGCTCGACAAGTCCAGGCCCAAAAAAGCGGTGCCGAGCCTGCCGACCATTCAGGCGGTCCAGCTCAAGCTGGACCCGACCAACCACTACGGCCAGTGCCCCGTGAACATCAAGGTCGATGCCAGCATCACGCTCAATTATCCGGCCGAGATCGAGTACCAGTACATCGGAGACAAGGGACACAAGTCGCCAGTCTTCACGCTCAAGAAGAAGAACCAGGGTGGCACCTGGAACCTGGCGCCCTGGTCACGGAAGATCGCGATTCCGAATACGATCGGCCAGCTGGGGACCGGCAACAATGAGAAGGTGTTCAAGCACCAGGGCTGGATGAAGGTCAGGATTCTCTCGCCCAAACCGCAGGATTTCCCTGCACGCACCTTCGTGGTCCGCTGTTTCCGCCAGCCCGCCAAGGGCCCCGCGGGTATCGTGGCGCCCACACCCGGCCCCAAGCCCGCGCTGCCAAAGCTGGGCTCGCCACCGAGCCCGTTGCCGACCCGACCCGTCAAGCCGCCTGTCCGCAGGCCCGCACCCCTGAGCGCGCCGGCCACCCGAGCCCCCGCGCCGGCGCTACCGGCAGTCCCCCCTGGCGAAAACGGCAACGATGCCGAAAACCGGAAATAGCCGGCCTGCGGGCTGGCCAGCCG
>JALSRI010000057.1 GCA_026984835.1 Thiohalobacter sp.
GCTGCTCGATGTGGCCGAACCGCTGCTCGGTCTGGGGCAGCGCGAGGAAGCCTGGCAGCATGCCCGTGAAGCCTTTTCCGTGTTCGTCGACTACGAGCAATGGCAGGATGCGGTGGAGGCCGCCGAGATCCTCTACCAGACCGAGCAGCCCGGCTCGGTGAGTGCGCTGGGCCAGGGCATCTGGCTGGCGGTGACCTTTCCCGTCGAGGCCCAAAGCACCGTGACGCTGCTCAACCACGTCATCGACGAAACACCGCCGGACTCCGACGGCGCGGCCGTGGCCGCCATGGCGGCCCACTACATCGCCGACCTTCGCACCGAAGGCGAGGAACACGAAAGTCTCACCTTCCTGACCACCCAGATGATCGCACGGGTGGCCAGGCGCCACCGCGGCATCGAAGACCAGGAGACCCTCGAGGTCTGGATCGAGATGCTGCAACTCAACGACGTGCCGGAACTGCTCAAGCGCCTGGCGTTGATCGTGGACGTCATGGTCGGCGACAAGTGGTGGTTCGACCGCGATGAGCTGCGTGCCCGACTGCCGGTCAACTGAGTATGGCGGCTGCCGCCCCTGAGGGGATCGAGACCCGTTACGTCGATACGCCGGATGCCCTCCGGCAGCTGTGCCAGTCCCTGCAGGGGCAGCCCTGGATTGCGCTGGACACGGAGTTTCTGCGCGAGAAGACCTACTACCCCCGTCTGTGCCTGATTCAGCTTGCAGTGCCGGGGCTGGCGGCGTGCGTCGACCCGCTGGCACTGGAGTCACTGGAGCCGCTGCTGGAGCGCTTGTACGACCGTTCGGTGACCAAGGTCCTGCATGCCAGCAGCCAGGACCTGGAAATCTTCCACGGCCTCCGCGGCGTCCTGCCCGGCCCGCTGTTCGACACCCAGCTGGCGGCGCCGCTGCTCGGGTTGCAGGAGCAGCTCGGGTATGGCGGGCTGGTGAGGGAACTGCTGGGCGTCAGCCTGGACAAGGGGCACGCACGCACCGACTGGACGGCGCGGCCGCTCAGCCCGCGCCAGATCCGCTATGCGCTGGACGACGTCATCTACCTGGCCGAACTCTATCCGCGCCTTCTGGAGCGGTTGCAGGCGCGGGGCCGGCTGGCCTGGCTGGCGGCCGATTTCGAACGGCTCGAGGATCCGGCCCGCTACCGCACGGGGGCTGGCGACGCCTGGCTGCGCATCCGCGGTCACGAACGTCTCAAGCCCCGGGCGCTGGGGGTACTGCAGGCGCTGGCCGCCTGGCGCGAGGACCTCGCCCGCAGCCAGGACCGTCCACGCAACTGGATTCTGCGCGACGATATCCTCATGGACCTGGCGCGCCTGCAGCCGGACAGCCGCGAGGCCCTGCAGCGGATTCGCAACTTCCCGGAAAAGACGCTGCACCGCCATGGGGACGAGGTGTTGTCCCTGATCGCCGAGGCGTCCAGCCGGCCGCCGGCCGCGGCGCCGGCCACGGTGCGCCGCGAGCGGCCCAACGCCCGCCAGGAGGCCCTGGCCGACGCCCTGCACGCCCAGCTGCGCCTGATCGCCGACCGCCATGCCGTCAACCCGGCCGTGGTCGCCAGCCGCAAGCATCTGCTGGCGCTGGTCCAGGGCGAGCGTGACCTGCCGGTGCTGGAAGGCTGGAGGCGGGAAGTGGCCGGCGCCGAACTGCTGGCCATGCTGGAAGGCGACCGTACGCTGTCGGTCCAGGACGGTCAGCTGCAGGTTGCGACACCGGAACAATCCTGAAACCCAACCACGGAGGCCAGACATGGCGTCGGATGTCAACGATCTCACCGTACAGTATGAAGAAGACGGCCTGGTAACCGTCAAGGAGCTGGACAAGGTCATCCTGTCCAAGGGGGCCTGGTCGACCATCATCTACCGCTACCAGGACTGGGACCGGCGCAAGGAGCAATACGGGCCGGACAAGTTCACCATTCGCCGCTACCAGAAGCGCAACGGCGAGTACCTGCCCAAGTCCAAGTTCAACATCTCCAGCCGCGACCAGGCGCGCGCCATCATCAATGCCCTGGAAGGCTGGCTGGCCGAGGATTGAGGCGGCAGCACTACTTGCGTATGCCGTATCCCACGTTCATCAGGTACAGCGCATACAGATACAGGGTCAGGATGAAGCCGCCGACGATCAGGTAGGACAGGGCGACGGGGATGTCCGATACGCCCAGGAAGCCGAAGCGGAATGTATCGACCATATACAGGATGGGGTTGGCCATCGACACCTTCTGCCAGAAGGCGGGCAGCATCTGGATGGTGTAGAACACTCCGCCGAGGTAGGTCAGCGGCGTCAGCACGAAGGTCGGCACGATGGAGATGTCGTCGAAACTGCGGGCGAACACCCCGTTGATCAGACCGGCCAGCGAGAACAGCGTCGAGGTGAGGATGACGATGGTGACGAGGACGGTCAGGTCATGGACCTGCAGGTCCGAGAACGCCATGGAGACCAGTGTCACCGCCATTCCCACCGACATGCCGCGTGCAATGCCGCCGGCGGTGAACCCCATGACGATGATGTAGTTGGGCAGCGGGGATACCAGCATCTCCTCTATATGGTGATGGAATTTGCTGCCGTAGAAGGACGACACCACGTTGGCATAGGAATTGGTGATCACCGCCATCATGATCAATCCGGGGACGATGTAGTCCATGTAGCGGAAACCGCCCATGTCGCCGATGCGTGGACCGATCAGGCTGCCGAAGATGACGAAATACAGCGAAGTGGTGACCACCGGCGGCACGATGGTCTGCACCCAGATGCGCGAGAAACGCAGCACTTCCTTGATCAGTATGGTCTTGAAGGCGACCAGCTTCTGTTTCGGCGTCATGCCGCATCTTTCCGCTTGCCATCGGCGCCGTTGCCGATCATGTGCATGAACAACTGCTCCAGGCGGTTGGTCTTGTTGCGCATGCTGAGCACCTCGATACCCTGGCGGCTGAGCTGCTCGAACAGGAAATTTATGCTGCAGCCGCGCTGGATATCCGCTTCCAGGGTGGTCTCGTCGATCATGCGCAGGCATTCCGGTTCCGTCTTTGGCAAGGTCTTGACGGGATTGCGCAGATCCAGCACGAAGGTTTCCACCTGCAGCTTGCCGATCAGTTCCTTCATGCTGCTGTTCTCGATCAGCCTGCCATGGTCGATGATGGCGATGTTACGGCACAGGTTCTCGGCTTCTTCCAGGTAGTGCGTGGTCAGGATGATGGTCGTTCCGGCGGCATTGAGCTCGCGCAGGTAGTCCCACATGGAGCGGCGTATCTCGATGTCCACGCCCGCTGTCGGCTCGTCCAGGATCAGCAGCCGGGGCTCGTGCACCAGCGCCCGGGCTATCATCAGGCGGCGCTTCATGCCGCCGGACAGTTCGCGCGCCTGGCAGCGTCGTTTCTCCCACAGGCCGAGTTGTTTCAGGTAGCGCTCGGCGCGCCGGACGCCGACACGGCGCTCGATGCCGAAGTAGCCTGCCTGGTTGACGACGATCTCCTCGACCGGCTCGAAGACGTTGAAGTTGAATTCCTGCGGCACCAGACCGGTCTCCATCTTGGCGGCGGAGAAATCCCGATCGATGTCGTGGCCGAATATCTCCACCTTTCCGGAGGTCTTGTTGATCAGCGAGCACAGGATGCCGATGGTGGTCGATTTGCCGGCGCCGTTGGGTCCGAGCAGGGCGAAGAAATCACCCTTGCGGATTTCCAGGCTGATACCCTTCAGCGCCTGGAAGCCGTTGGCATAGGCCTTGGTGAGATCGCGTATGGAGAGTGCCGTTGTCATGGTCTGCCGGGTAACGCCGTAGCGGCACAAATGGTATCACAGCCGGGACCCGGACGGCCCCGGCGCTAGCGCCGTGTCATCAGGATGAGGAAGACCACGAACAGGGCGACCAGCCCGATGGGGATCAGGGCCGCGAGCCACTCCTGCCCGGACGCCTGGCGGCGCTCCCGGAATGCGGCCTTGAGACCGGGCCTGAACCAGAGTATGACCAGCAGTACCAGGACGCCGAGCAGCAGCTTTTGCCACAGCGGCAGCGTTTCCATGCTACCTGGATCCCCCCGCCCGCCCGCGGCGGCGGACGGCTGCCACAAAGGCTGCCCCTGCCAGCCAGGCGACGGGAAATTGCCGCGGCGAT
>JALSRI010000058.1 GCA_026984835.1 Thiohalobacter sp.
GCGCCTCGCAGATGCGCGTCCGTGCCGCCTCGGCCAGCCCGGCCGCGCTGCGCCGCTGCGGCGGCAGCGCGTCCGGGTGCAGCGGCTCCAGGTAGCGGATGGTCATGTGGTTGGGCCGGCGGCTGAACTCCGACCAGCGCTGGTTCTTGCCGAGGAACAGCGGACGGCAGTGGATGGCCACCGGCTGGACCGCCGTGTTGCTCTTCATCGCCGCGTGGAAACCGGTGGTGCGGAAGCGGCGCACCCCGGTGACGCTCGGCGAGCGCGTACCCTCCGGGAAGATGGCCACGTGATGACCCTCCTGCAGGCGCTCGCAGCAGGCGTTGACGATGCGCTTGCTGGCCCCCGGCGTGCCGTCCATGCCTTCGATGTAACCTGCGACCTGCACGAAGGATGACAGCACCGGATTGTCCAGCGACTGCGACTTGTACAGGCACACGGCGTTGGGAAAATCCTTCAGAAAGACGATGAAATCCAGCAGGCTGGGGTGGTTGGCGACCAGCACGCAGGGCGTGGCCGAGGGCGTGCCCTCGAAGCGGAACCTGACCAGATCCAGGGCGCTGAGGGTGCGCAGGTAGACGTCGACGTGGCGGTGGGCGGCGAGCAGGGCCTGGCGGCGCCGGGCCGCTCCGTCGCCACCACGGATCAGCCGCGGCATCTGCCATTTGCCCAGCCACAGCACCTGGGCGCCGAACTGCAGGAAACCCCAGGCGGTGAGGGTCACGCGCAGGGGCAGGACGAGCGCATCCGTTAGGGTCGACATGATCGGGCTGCGCCGCGCGCAGGCGTCCTCGTCTCCAGGGGGTGGCTGGCGGTTCAGTAGCGGCCGCAGGGGGTGCCGGCCAAATTAGTTTTCTCAAACACCCGTCGATTGTATAGAATTGCGTTCTGGACGACCACCGGCCACGCCGGTCGACAGGCGGCCCGCCCCGAGCGCCGCGACCAACAACACAAACAGGCGGCCGCCAGGCCACCGGGCAAGGTACAAGACGTTTCCCATGATCGAGGAACTCAAGGCGCTGCTGATCAGCGAACTCAACCTGGAAGAAATGACCCCCGAGGACATCGACGAGAACGCCCCCCTGTTTGGCGACGGCCTGGGGCTGGATTCCATCGACGCACTGGAACTGGCGGTGATCCTGGACAAGCGCTACGGCGTCAAGATCAAGGCGAAGGACAGCCGCAACGCCGAGATCTTCGCCTCCCTGTCCTCGCTGGCGCAGTTCGTCTCCGAGCACCGCACGCCCTAGCGTGCCGCCCGTGCCCGCACAGGTCGTCAGGGGCGTGCTGGTCGGGCTGCTGGTGCTGACCTACCCCTTGCTGATCTACCTGCTGCTGACCCACGGCCTGCCCTGGCTGGGCTCGCTGCTGGTGCTGGGGCTGATCACCTGGAGGATCCGCGCCCGCTCCGACTGGCTGGCCTGGCTGGCCGCACTGGCCGCCGCGGCGCTGCTGGTCTGGGCCCTGTTCGGCCCCGGCGCGCTGGCCAAGCTGGCGCCGCTGCCCATCCACGCCGGGCTGCTGTACCTGTTCTGGCACAGCCTGCGCGGCACGCCGCTGATCGAGCAGTTCGCGCGCCTCGACTTCCCCGAGCTGCCGCCGGAGATCAGGACCTACACCCGCCGCCTCACCCGGGTATGGGCCGGCTTCTTCGCCTTCAACCTGCTGCTGGTCACCTGGCTGGCGCTGTGGGGGGAGGATTCGGCCTGGGCGCTCTATAATGGCCTGATCGTCTACCTGCTCATCGGAGGCCTGGTGCTCGGCGAGTACCTGTGGCGGCATGTCCGTTTCCCGCATCTCGAAATCCCCTCGTTGCTGCAGACCACGCACAACATCGTCCGCAACGGTCACAGGATATGGAACCCGGAGCGCCATGAAGGGAGCGACTGAACACGCGCCGGCCACCCTGCGCTTCGCCTCCGGACCGGGCCGGCCGCTGGCCCTGGGCGCCCGCGGGCCGGTCACGCTGGGCCGCTTCCGCGCCGACGTCCTGCAACTGGCCGACCGCCTGCCGGCGGACGGCGACGTGCTGATCACCTGCGACAGCCGCTACGCCTTCGGCGTCGCGCTGCTGGGCGCCTGGCTGGCTTCGCGTGCGGCCGTCCTGCCGCCCAACCGGCTGGCCGCGTCGCGCGCCGACATCCGCCGCCGCTTCCCGGTGGCCTTCGAGTGCGACGACCGCTGGGCGGCGGGCCTGGACGCAAAGCCCGCCCCCGACGGCGAGTGGCGGGTGGAACTGAGCCCGGCGCAGACCGCCGTGCGGCTGTTCACCTCCGGCTCCACCGGCGCGCCGCGCATGATTCCCAAGTCGGTCGGCAACCTGCTCGACGAGGCGCGCACCCTGCAGGCCGCCTTCGACTGGCCGGCGGCGCCGGTGGCCGCCACCGTACCGGCCCAGCACCTGTACGGCCTGACCTTCTCGCTGCTGCTGCCCTGGGTGCTGGGCGTGCCCTGGATCGACGCCACGCCGCTGTACCCGCAGGACATCGCCGAGCTGGTCGCCGCCAGCGGCGCCGGCACCCTGATCAGCGTGCCGGTGCAATACCGGGCGCTGCTGCAGGAGCGGCCGGACTTCGGCCACCTGCACTGCGTGTCGGCCGCCGCGCCGCTGGACACCGACACCGCCCGGAGCTGGCACCGCCAGCAGGGCCGCGACATCCTGGAGATCTACGGCTCCACCGAGACCGGCGTCGTCGCCCATCGCCGCCAGCGTCACGACGGCGCCTGGAAAGCCTTCGACGCCGTCGGCCTGTCGACCGGTGAAAACGGCCTGCTGCGGGTGGACTCGCCCTTCGTCAGCGACGCCTGGAACGGCGGCTTCTGCAGCGCCGACCGCGTCGAGCTGCTGGACGCGCGGCGCTTCCGGCTGTTGGGGCGCGCCGACTCCATTGTCAAGATCGGCGGCAAGCGGGTGTCGCTGGCCGCCATCGAGCACACCCTGGCCGCCTGCGAGGGCGTGACCGACGCCGCCGTGCTGGCGGTCGCCAGCGACGGCCCGGTGCGCGACAAGGTCATCTGGGCGGCGATCGCGGTCGAGGACCAGGCGCGCTTCCCGCTGGCGGCGCTGCGCCGGCGGCTGCGCAGCGAGCTGGACGGCATCGAGGTGCCCAAGCGGCTGCTGCTGCTCGACCGGCTGCCGCGCACCGCCAGCGGCAAGCTGCCGCGCGAGGCGCTGGAACGGCTGTTCCGGGAACCGGAGGCGGCCCGTGTTTGAGCTGTTCGACGTGGAACGCAGCGCCGATGGCGCCGAACTCGCCGCCCGCTGCCGCGTCGACCCGGACTGGCCCGGCTTCGCCGGCCATTTCCCGGGCCGCCCGCTGCTGCCGGCCGTGGCGCAACTGCGCCTGGCCGAAGCCCTGGCGCAACGGGCCGGCGGCGGCGCCGTCCGGCTGCGCGGTGGCGCCACCTTCAAATGCCTGAAACCGGTGCTGCCCGGCGATACCCTGCAACTGCGGCTGCAGCGACTGGCGACCGGCAACTTTCGTTTCACGCTCAGCGACGCCGACGGTGTGAAGTCGCGCGGCACCCTGCAGTTCGACGGAGCCGCCCTTGCCTGAGCAGGTCAGCGGTCTGGTCCCGGTCTACAACAACCACCTGACCCTGGAGCGGGTGGTGCGCGGGTTGCTGCGGCGGCTCGATCGCGTCATCGTGGTCGACGACGGCAGCGACGACGGCAGCGGCGCCATCGCCGACGCGCTGGCTGCGGAGTTCCCCGACCGGGTGCGGGTGCGCCACCTGCCGCGCAACCGTGGCAAGGGCGCCGCCGTACAGGCCGGCCTGGAAGAAGCCGAGCTACTCGGCTGCAGCCACGTACTGCAGGTGGACGCCGACGGCCAGCACGAGCTGGACGACGTACCGCGCTTCCTCGACGCCCTGCGCGCCGAGCCGCGCGCCCTGGTCATGGGCCAGCCGGTGTTCGACGACAGCATCCCCGCCATCCGCAAGTACGGCCGCAAGCTCACCCATCTGATGATCGCCCTGGAAGCCGGCAGCACGCGCCTGCCCGACGCCATGTGCGGCTTCCGCGTCTACCCGGTCGCGGCCGTCCGCGGCCTCGGCCGCCTGGGGGCGCGCATGTGCTTCGACCCGGAAGTGATGATCCGCGCCCACTGGGCCGGCATCC
>JALSRI010000059.1 GCA_026984835.1 Thiohalobacter sp.
GCGCGAACCGACGGAACCGGTTGCGGCACCAGCGCACAGCACGCCAGCGCCTGAGGACCGCGCGCCGGTCGCCGGGGAAGCGGACGCGCCGGAGTCCGGGCCGGCGCCGTCGCCCGGCCCCGGGCCCTTCCCCGATGCCACCCCGCCGCCGTCCGGCTCGCCCGCCGCCGCCAGCCGCCTGCTGGCCGCCCAGCGGGCGCACCAGCGGGCGGCGCGCCGCAACAGCATCGTCGCGGCGGGTCTGTTGCTGGTGACGGTGGTCGCCGCCACCGCCCTGTACCACTGGAACGACACCCCGGCCACGCCCTTCGTGGCCGGCCTGTCGGAGTCCATGACGCCGACGGCGACCGCTGCCGGAGGCGCTGCCGCGAACACCACGCCCGACCCGGCCCGCGTCGCAGCCGAAGCCGGGCCGACCGAAACGGCCCAGGCAACCAGACCAAGCGCACCCGCCGGCCCGGCGCTGGCGGCGCCCGACCGCCGGCCGCCATCACCCCCCGCCGCGCCGGCGGCGGCGAGCCGCCCGCCGGCGGCAAATCTGCGTATCGTGCGCAGCCACCGCACGACACAAACGGACCGGCGACTGCGCAGCGCCTACGCGGCTTTCCGGTCCGGCCGCCTCGAAGCTGCCGAACGGGACTACCGCACCGTCCTGCGCGGCCACCCCCGCCAGCGCGACGCCCTGCTGGGGCTGGCCGCCATCGCCGTCCAGCGCGGCGACAGCGGCGCCGCCTACCGCTATTACCGCAGGCTGCTGGACCTGGATCCACGCGACGCCGCAGCCCAGGCCGGCCTGGCGGGACTGGCGCGCGGCGGCGAGCCCCTGGCCCGCGAATCGCGTCTCAAGCAGCTCCTGCAGCAGCAGCCGGACGATGCCTTCCTGCATTTCACGCTGGCCAACGTCTACGCCGCCCAGCAACGCTGGCCCCAGGCGCAGAAGGCCTATTTCGAGGCCTGGCAGAGAGCCCCCGACAACCCCGACTTCGCCTTCAACCTGGCCGTCAGCCTGGACCGCCTGGACCAGCCGGACCTGGCGCTGGAGTACTACCGCAAGGCACTGGAGCTGGCCGCCGGCCGCCCGTCGCGATTCGATCGGGCCGCGGCGCGCCGGCGGCTGGCGACGCTGACCGCCGCCCTCGCCCCGAAGGACGGCCCATGAACACGGCCGCCGCCCACCAGCCGCGCCCGCGCCGCATCGGCGACATCCTCATCGAACAGGGGGTGCTGTCGCCCGACCAGTTGCAGATCGCCCTCACGGAGCAGAAAAAGCGGGGCGGACAGCTGGGCCGCCTGATCGTGCAGCTGGGCTTCGCCACCGAGGCCATCGTGCGCGACGCGCTCAGCGAAGCGCTCGGCCAGGAGAGCATCGACCTCGGCAACGTGGTGGTCGACGACGACGCCCTCAAGCTGCTGCCGAGAGACGTGGCGCGCCGCTACCATGCGCTGCCGATCTCGCTCGACGAGGCCGGCGAGACACTGACGGTGGCCATGGCCGACACCAGCAACGTGGTCGCCCAGGACCAGCTGCGGGCGGTGCTCGGTGGCCGCGTCAGGCTGGCCGTGCTGCTGGCCGGCGAGACCGAGATCGAGAACGCCATCGACCAGTTCTACGGCTTCGACCTGTCGGTCGACGGCATTCTGCAGGAGATCGAGACCGGCGAGGTCGACTACGCCAGCCTCGACGCCGGCGCGGACGAGTACAGCCAGCCGCTGGTGCGGCTGGTCGACGCCATGCTGTCGGACGCCGTCAAGGCCGGCGCCTCGGACATCCATTTCGAACCCGAGCAGGGCTTCCTGCGCGTGCGCTACCGCATCGACGGCGTGCTGCGCCAGGTGCGCAGCCTGCACAAGAACTACTGGTCGGCCATCGCGGTGCGCCTCAAGGTCATGGCCGGCATGAACATCGCCGAGACCCGGGCACCGCAGGACGGCCGCATATCGCTGACCCTGTTCGGCCGGCCGGTCGACTTCCGCGTCTCGGTGCAGCCGACCACCTGGGGCGAAAACATCGTGCTGCGTATCCTCGACCGCCACAAGGGCATCGTCGCCATCGAGCGGCTGGGGCTGGCCGACGACGACCTGGCGCTGCTGAAACTCATGATGGCGCGCCCCGAGGGCCTGCTGCTGGTCACCGGGCCGACCGGCAGCGGCAAGACCACCACGCTCTACTCGATGCTCAACTACGTCAACAGCGACTCGGTCAACATCATGACCCTGGAAGACCCGGTCGAGTACCCCATGCAGCTGATCCGCCAGACTTCCGTGAACGAGGTGTCGAAGATGGATTTCGCCAACGGCATCCGTTCCATGCTGCGCCAGGACCCCGACATCATCCTGGTCGGCGAGATCCGCGACGAGGACACCGCCGACATGGCGCTGCGCGCCGCCATGACCGGCCACCAGGTCTATTCCACCCTGCATACCAATTCGGCCATCGGCGCCATCCCGCGCCTGCTCGACCTGGGTATCGTTCCGGACATCCTGGCCGGCAACATCATCGGCATCGTCGCCCAGCGCCTGGTGCGGCGCCTGTGCCCGGCCTGCCGCGAGCCGGCCAGCCCCAACGAGGTGGAACGCCGCCTGCTCGGCATCGACGCCGACGCCGAAGTCACCATCCATCAGGCCCGGGGCTGCGATGCCTGCAACCACTACGGCTACCGCGGCCGGCTTGCAGTCATGGAACTGCTCAAGCCGGATGCCGACATCGACGAACTGATTGCGCGACGCGCGACCTGGCGCGAGATACACGAAGCGGCTTTGCAAAAGAACTTCCGCACCCTCGCCGACGACGCCATCCGCCGCGTACTGGACGGCTCCACCACGCTCGACGAAGTATCGCGCGTGGTGGACCTGACCGACCGCCTGGTGCACTGAGAACGCGACCCCATGCCCGCCTTCGAATACAAGGCCGTCAACACCAGTGGCAAGATCGTCAGCGGTCGCATCGAAGCCGCCAACGACGCCGACCTGGAACTGCGCCTGACGCGCATGGGCCTGGACATGATCCGCTTCCGTCCAGCCCGGTCGCAGGGCCTGCGCCTGGGCGGCGGCCGTGTCGGCCGACAGGAACTCATCACCTTCTGCTTTCACCTGGAACAGCTCACGCGGGCCGGGGTACCCATCCTGGAAGGCCTGGGCGACCTGCGCGACAGCGTCGTCAACAGCCGTTTCCGTGAAGTGATGGCGGCCCTGGGCGAGGACATCGAGGGCGGCAGGACGCTGTCCGAAGCGCTGGCGCGCTTTCCTCGCATATTCGACACCGTGTTCGTCAGCCTGATCCGGGCCGGCGAACGCTCCGGCAAGCTGGCCGAGGTGCTGCACCAGCTCAGCGAGGGTCTCAAGTGGCAGGACGAGCTGGCGGCACAGACCAGGAAGATCATCCTGTACCCGAGCTTCGTCGGCCTGGTGGTGCTGGGCGTGATCTTCTTCATGATGACCTACCTGGTGCCGCAGCTCACGCGCTTTCTCACCTCCATGGGCGAGACGCTGCCCTGGTACACCGCGCTGCTCATTCAGGTGTCCGGCTTCGTGTCGGCCTACTGGTATCTGGTGCTGGCCATCCCTCTGGTCCTGTTCTTCGGCCTGCGCCACCTGGCGCGCATCCATCCCGGCGTGCGCTACCGGCTGGACGGATTCAAGCTGCGCCTGTGGCCGGTCGGCCCCATCCTGCGCAAGATCATGCTGGCGCGTTTTGCCAGCAACTTCGCGCTCATGTACGGCGCCGGCATCACGGTGCTCGACTGCCTGCGCACCGGCGAGGAACTGGTCGACAACAGCGTCCTGCAGGAAGGGCTGCAGCAGGTCCGCCGTCAGATCGGCGAGGGAGTGGGGCTCACCGCCGCCTTCCAGAACACCGGCCTGTTCCCGCCGCTGGTGATACGCATGCTGCGCGTCGGTGAGAACACCGGCGCGCTGGACGAGGCGCTCGGCAACGTCAGCTATTTCTACAACCGCGACGTACGCGAGTCCATCGAGCGGGTACAGGTAATGATCGAACCGGCGCTGACGGTCATACTCGGGGCGGTGCTGGGCTGGGTGATGATGTCGGTGCTCAGCCCCATCTACGACATCATGACGCGGATAAGGATCTGACCATGGCCCTGCGACAGATCCT
>JALSRI010000060.1 GCA_026984835.1 Thiohalobacter sp.
CCGGCCGAGGCGCGCGCCATTCTGGACGACGCCCGCGCCCTGCTGCACGACTGCGCGCAGCGGCTGGCGCTGCCGGCGGCGCGCATCGATTTCCGTCTCGCCATGGGCGATGCCGCCACCGAGATCGTCAAGGCGGGCCTGCTCACGCAGGCCGCCATGACGGTCATGACCACCCACGCCCACAGCGGCCTCGAACGCCTGGTGGAGGGCGGCACCACCGAGACGGTCATGCGGCGCGCCCACTGCCCCACCTTCATCTGCCACGCCGGCCAGCCCCCGGGCCCGCACGGTTCGGGGCGGGCCATCGAAAAGATCCTGGTGCCGCTGGACGGTTCCGCGCAGTCCGCCCGGATCGTCGACACCGTCGCCGAGCTGGCGCATCTGACCGGCGCCCGCATTATCCTCCACCACGACGACCAGGGCTACCTGGAGCTGGAGGTGCCCGAGACGGCGCTCGATGTGGGCGCCCAGCTCGACGAGTACCGGGCGAAGCTGGCGGCCGACGGCATCGCGGTGGATATCGAGACGTCGCAGCTCGGCAAGCCGGCCGAGGAGATCCTGCACAAGATCGACGAACTGGGCGTGGACCTGGTGGCCATGACCACTCATGGCCGCAGCAGCCTGGCGCGCGTGCTGTTCGGTTCCGTGACCGGCTCCATCCTGCGCCACGGCCGCTGCCCGCTGCTGACCCTGTCGACGGCGCCGACCCGGCGCCTGGCACACCGCCCCCCGAAACCGGCCTGAGCGCCGTGGCAGATGCGTTGGGCCGGCGCATTGCAGCGTCTGTGCCGTCAGGGTAGGCTGCATCAAGTCCGCAGCCCGGCCAGCCGATAGAAACGGTTGAACCACCCAAACGTCGAGGAAAGCACATGAGCGAGGACAACACACCGGCTTTCAAGGACGACCCCCTGTACCGCCTTCTGCGCGAAGGGGCCGTCGAGGAATTCAACAAGCGCCGCGCGGCCGGCGAAAGCTGCGACCTGCGCGGCAGCGACCTGCGCACCATGGACCTGCGCAAGCTGGACGCCCGCGGCCTGGACCTGCGCGACTGCTATTTTCGCCAGGCCGACCTGCGCGGCATCGATTTCACGCAAGCCAACCTGGAAGGTGCCAGCATCAATGCCGCCAAGATCTCCGGGGCCTATTTCCCGCCCGAATTGAGCGCCGAGGAAATCACGTTGTCACTGACCCACGGCACGCGGATGCGTTACCGCAAGGACTGAGCACCCCGCCCCCTCCCGGGAGGAGGGGCTGCTATGCCCGACGGCAGGGACCGCGCCCCGTCAGGGTTTCTCCGCCGCCAGCAGCGGCGCATATTCCGCGTACCAGAACAGCCCCTCGCCCAGCTGCGCACGCACCCGCGCCAGGTGGTCGCGCACGCGTTTCTGCAAGGCAGCGTCCTTCGCCAGCAGCGGATGTTGCAGTGCCAGCGCCGTGAGCGTCGCCGACGCCGACGGCAGCGGGCTGGATTCCAGCGCCAGCTTGCCGCCCAGTGTCGCCACCAGGCCGGACTCGCTGCGGTACCAGCGGCCGTCCCGGTAGAAGTCTTTCCAGCCCTGCCGCACCAGGTCCGGCACCGCCGCGCCGGCGCTGTCTTCGCCCACCAGCGACCAGTCGTACAGGCCGCGCGCCACCAGCGCATAGTCCTCGGCGCCGGCGCTGCCCAGCGCCCGGCCGCCCTTAGCGGAACGCCGCAGACCGCCGTCGGCCAGAAACAGCTCGCCGATCGCGCCGGCCAGGCGCTTGGTGTCCACCGGCAGGGTCCGGCGGCTGCGTTCGGCCAGCAGTTTCCGTTTCGCGGATGCCAGCAGGCGGTCGAGCCGTGTGGCCTTCAGGCCAAGTTCCTCTGCCACCTCGGCACGGCTGCGCAGCGCCACCGGCAGATGGCCGTATTCGAAGGCCGGCGCGCCGCGCAGGTTCCACCAGGCTTGTGCAGCGCGCAATTCATCCTTGTCCAGCAGACGCTCGAGATCCGCCACGGACCACAGGTAGTAGTATCCTTCACGTCCCTGATCGTCCACGGCGGAGAAGCTGCCGAGGAAGGCGCCGTCGCCCGCCGCCATGCGATCGAGCACGAAATCCAGCGTGCGCAGGCCGATGTCGCGGTAGCGGGGGCGGCCCAGGACCTGCGCCGCTTTCAGGTACAGCATCGCCAGCTGGGCGTTGGTGTAGAGCATTTTCTCGAAGTGGGGCACCAGCCAGTCGGGATCGGTGGTGTAGCGGAAGAAGCCCTCGCCGAGATGGTCGCGCAGGCCGCGGCCGGCCATCTGGTCCAGCGTCAGAACCAGGAAATCGGCGAGCGCCTCGTCACCCGACGCCGCCTGGGCATCGAGCAGCGCCGACAACTGCGGCGCCATGGGGAAACGCGTCTGCTGGCCGAAACCGCCGGCCAGATCGTCACGCAGGTCGCGGCTGGCCTCGACCAGCGCCCGCAGTGCGTCGCCCTCGACCGGCACCCCCGCATCCATCCGTGTCTTGCGCGCGCGCAGTTCCTCCACGCCCTGGCGGGCCAGCGCGGTGAGCGATTCACGCCCGCTCCGCCAGCGTTGCTGCAACTCGTCCAGCAATGCCGCGAAACGCTTCGGCGGAAGATAGGTGAAGCCCAACAGCGGGTAGCCTTCGGGGGTAAGGAACACATTGAGCGGCCAGCCGGCGCGGCCGCGGGTCAGTTCCACGAACTCGATCAGGCGCGCATCCAGCGCCGGCTCCAGTTCCCGGTCGACCTTGACGGCGACGAAGTGCGCATTGAGGCGCGCGGCGATGTCGGGATCCCGGTAGCTCTCCCGCTGCATGACGTGGCACCAGTGGCAGGAGAAATAACCGCTGGAGACGAACACCAGCTTGCCCTCGCGGCGCGCCCGCTCCAGCACCGCGGGACGCCAGAGTTGCCAGGCGACCGGGTCCGTGCCATGCATGGCCAGATAGGGGGAGGGATGGCCGGCCAGCTGGTTGGTCGCCGGGGCAGCCGCTGCAGCACACTGCCAGACCAGCAACAGCAGTGCGGGAAGGCGGCGCATGCCGTTCAGGGGCGGGGCGAGCCCGGCTCCTCGTCCTCGTCCATGCGGTCGAGCTCCCGCTCCATGTCCTCGTCGCTGGGCGGTTCGTACTCCTCGTGCGGCTCCGGCCTCGAATAGAAACGCCGCGCCATGAACACGCCGATTTCGAACAGCAGCCACATGGGCACGGCCAGCAGGGTCTGGGAAATGACGTCGGGCGGCGTCAGCAGCATGCCGACGACGAAGGCGGCTACGATCACATAGGGACGCTTGCCGCTCAGGTCGTCGGGGGTCAGCACGCCGGTCCAGACCAGCAGCACTACGGCCACCGGCACCTCAAAGGCGACCCCGAAGGCGAAGAACAGGGTCAGCACGAAATCGAGATAGCGGGAGATGTCAGTCATCACCGTCACGCCCTCGGGCGCGGTGCGGGTGAGAAAGCCGAACACCAGCGGGAACACCACGAAGTAGGCGAAGGCGGCGCCGACGTAGAACAGCAGGGTACTGGACACCAGCAGCGGGAATACCTTCTTCTTCTCGTGCTGGTACAGGCCCGGGGCGATGAAGGCCCAGGCCTGGTAGAGAATGTAGGGCATGGCGGCGAAGATGGCCACCACCATGGCCAGCTTGAAGGGTGTGAAGAACGGCGACGCCACGTCGATGGCGATCAGCGAGCTGCCCTCGGGCAGGTGGGCGGTGAGCGGCCCGGAGAGTCGGGTGAACAGCCAGTTGGCGAAGGGCATCAGACCGAGGAAGATCACGACCACCACCAGCACCACGCGCAGCAGGCGGTCGCGCAGTTCGATCAGGTGGGCGACGAACGGCTGTTCCTCGTCGCCTTCTTCCGGTGTCGGCTTATCCGTTGGCGTCATGCGCCCGGTCCGGCTTGTCGCTGGAAGGGGTCTGCTCCAGGGAGGCAGGTTCCTGCGCCGGCGTATCGGAGGAGTCAGGCGCGGGCTTGTCCACCGGCGGCTTGATGGCCTGTTCGGTCTCTTCGATGATGTCGTAGAGTTCCGGCATCTCGGCCTGCTTGGCGAGCGCCTTCTTGAGCTCTTCGGTCGCCAGTTCGCGGTCGATGTCCGCCTTCACCGTCGACACGAAGCGGCGCATCCTGCCCACCCACAGGCCCAGGGTGCGAGCCAGGCGCGGCAGCCGCTCGGGGCCGACCACCAGCAACGCCACCACCAGGATGAGCGCGAGCTCCCAGAAACCGATGTCGAACATGGAAGGGCCTTTCGGTCAGCCGGCCTTGTCCTGTTCCTTGGACGTCACTTCACCCTCGATCACGCGATCTTCCTTGTTCTCGAGCTTGTCCTGGTTCTCGTCTTCACGCATGGCCTGCTTGAAGCCCTTGATGGCGCCGCCCAGATCGCTGCCGACGTTGCGCAGGCGCTTGGCGCCGAACAGCACGAGCACGATGGCGAGCACGATCAACAACTGCCAGATACTGATACCCATAAGGATTCTCCAAAAATAAGTGTGCGGCCGCTCACTCGGCCTGGCCGCGGCGGGCCTTTTCCTCCAAGCCGGACAGGCCGAAGCGCCGTTCCAGTTCAGCCAGCACCCGAGCCGGTCCGAGCCCCTGATGGGCCAGTAGAACCAGACTATGAAACCACAGATCGGCGGTCTCATAAACCAGTTGGTCGGCATTCCCGCCCTTGGCGGCGATCACCGTCTCGGTGGCCTCCTCCCCGACCTTCTTGAGGATGGCGTCGAGGCCCTTTTGGTACAGACCGGCGACGTAGGACGTGTCCGGATCGGCGTGCTTGCGCGATTCCAGCACTTCGGCCAGCTTCAACAGCGTATCGTCCGCCATGCGTCACCCTTTCCCGTAGATCTCGTCCGGCTTCTTCAGCACCGGCTCGACGGTCACCCACTGCCCGTCCTCCAGGCGACGGAAGAAACAGCTGCGCCTGCCTGTATGACAGGCGATGCCGCCCTTCTGTTCCACCTGCAGGATGATCACGTCGCCGTCGCAGTCGAGGCGGATCTCCCTGACCACCTGCCGGTGGCCCGATTCCTCACCCTTGTGCCACAGGCGAGCGCGCGAGCGCGACCAGTACACGGCATGGCCCTGCTCGGCGGTGAGCCGCAAGGCTTCGCGGTTCATCCAGGCGAACATCAGCACCCGCCCGTCGACCGCATCCTGGGCAATAGCCGGCACCAGGCCCTCGGCCGTCCACCGGATTTCATCGAGCCAGTCAGTTCCCATCATTAACCACCAAGGTGCGCAAAGGCACACAAAGGAACATCGTAACAATACAATTGTATGCCCTTGTGGGCCCCTGTGCGCCTTTGCGGTTACTCTACAACCTCACCTCGATACCCCGTTCCGCCATGTAGCGCTTGGCCTCGCCGATGCTGTATTCGCCGAAATGGAAGATGCTGGCCGCCAGCACGGCGTCGGCGCCACCCTTCAGGATACCATCCACCAGGTGCTGCAGGTTACCGACGCCGCCGGAGGCGATCACCGGCACGTCCACGGCATCGACCACCGCGCGGGTCAGCGCCAGGTCGAAGCCGTTTCTGGTGCCGTCGCGGTCCATGCTGGTCAGCAGGATCTCGCCGGCACCCAGATCCACCATCTTGCGCGCCCATTCCACCGCGTCGATGCCGGTCGGCTTGCGGCCGCCGTGGGTGAAGATCTCCCAGCGCGGGTTGTCGCCGTCGGCCACCTGCTTGGCGTCGATGGCGACCACGATGCACTGGGAACCGAAACGCCCGGCCGCCTCGCGCACGAAGTCCGGGTTGAATACCGCTGCCGTGTTGATGGCCACCTTGTCGGCGCCGGCGTTCAACATGCGCCGGATGTCCTCCGCCACCCGGATGCCACCACCCACGGTCAGGGGAATGAACACCTCGCCGGCCACCTGCTCGACCACGTGCACCAGGGTGTCGCGCTGGTCGGAACTGGCGGTGATGTCCAGGAAGGTGATCTCGTCCGCCCCTTCCTGGTCATAGCGCCGCGCCACTTCCACCGGGTCGCCGGCGTCGCGAATGTCGACGAACTGCACGCCCTTGACCACGCGGCCGGCGTCGACGTCGAGACAGGGAATGATGCGCTTGGCGAGGGACATCGGGGAATCAACAGGAACCTGTCATCCATCGACCAGCTTCTGCGCCTCGGCCAGGTCGATGCTGCCTTCATAGAGGGCACGGCCGATGATGGCGCCCATGATGCCTTCGTCGGCCACCGCCTGCAGGGCACGGATGTCGTCGAGGTTGGTGATGCCGCCCGAGGCGATGACCGGGATGCTGATCTCGCTGGCGAGCCTGCGTGTGGCCTCGACGTTGACGCCCTGCATCATGCCGTCACGGCTGATGTCGGTATAGACGATGGCCTCCACGCCGTCGCGCTCGAAGCGGCGCGCCATGTCGATGACATCGTGGTTGGACAGCTTGGACCAGCCGTCGATGGCCACCTTGCCGTCCTTCGCGTCCAGCCCGACGATGATGTGGCCCGGAAACTCCAGGCACAGGTCGTTGATGAAGTGCGGTGCGCTGACGGCCTTGGTGCCGATGATGACGTACTGCACGCCGGCGTCCAGGTACAGCTGCACCGTGTCCTCGTCGCGGATGCCGCCGCCGACCTGGATGGGTACCTCGGGAAAGGCCTCGGCGATGCGATGAATGGGGTCGGCGTTGACCGGCTGGCCGGCGAAGGCGCCGTTCAGGTCCACCAGGTGCAGACGCCGGGCGCCCGCGTCCACCCAGCGTCGGGCCATGTCCAGCGGGTCGTCCGCGAACACGGTCTCGTCTTCCATGCGGCCCTGGCGCAGGCGCACGCATTTGCCGTCCTTGAGATCGATGGCAGGTATCAGCAACATGCCTGGCTCCTTTTCATGCATCCCCCCGTCCGGCCGCGCTCAGGGCCGGCCGTCCCAGCAAGCGAAATTCTCCAGCAACCTCAACCCGGCCTGCTGGCTCTTTTCCGGGTGAAACTGTACCGCAAACAGGCTGTTGCGGGCCAGCGCACTGGCAAACGACAGCCCGTAGCGGGTCCGGCCCGCGACCACCGCCGGATCCTCGGGATCGGCATAGTAACTGTGCACGAAATAGAAACGGCTGTCCTGGCCGATGCCGTGCCACAGCGGGTGCGGCTGCTGGCTGACCCGGTTCCAGCCCATGTGCGGCACCTTGAGCCGCTCTCCGCTGTCGGCGTCCACCAGACCGTCGGGAAAACGTCGCACGCGCCCGGCGATCAGCCCCAGGCAGGGTGTGCCGCCGTTCTCCTCGCTCGTATCCAGCAGCGCCTGCAGCCCCAGGCAGATGCCCAGCAGCGGCCGGCTGGCGGCCGCCTCGCGGATGACCCGGTCCAGCCCCCGGCCGCGCAGCTCCTCCATGCAGTGCCCGATGCCGCCAACGCCGGGAAAAATGACCCGGTCGGCCTCCAGGATGGCGTCCGCGTCCGCACTCACGCGCACACGGGCGTCCGGCGCGACGTGCTCCACCGCCTTGGCGATGGAATGCAGGTTGCCCATACCGTAGTCGATGATGGCGATGGTATTCATGGCGGCAGGTTTCGGCCGGGTGCGCCGGGCAGGTCGATCCGTCTACAGCCTCCCCTTGGTGGAAGGCATCATGCCCGCCATGCGCGGATCCGGCTCGACGGCCATGCGCACGGCGCGCCCGAAGGCCTTGAACACCGTCTCGGCGATGTGGTGGGCGTTGACCCCGCGCAGGCAGTCGACGTGGACCGTCGCTTGGGCATGATTCACAAAGCCTTGAAAAAACTCATGAAAAAGGTCAACGTCAAAATCCCCTATACGGGCGCGCGGGAACGCCACGGCATATTCCAGCCCCGGCCGCCCGGAAAAGTCGATCACCACCCGCGACAAGGCCTCGTCCAGGGGCACGTAGGCATGGCCATAGCGGCGGATGCCCTTCTTGTCGCCCAGCGCCCGAGCGAAGGCCTGGCCGAGCGTGATGCCGATGTCTTCGACGGTGTGGTGGGCATCGATATGCAGGTCACCCTCGGCCTGTATGTCGAGATCCACCAGGCCGTGCCTGGCCACCTGGTCGAGCATGTGCTCCAGGAAGGGAATGCCGGTGGCCAGAGCGGCCGTACCGCTGCCGTCCAGATTGACCCCGACATTGATACGGGTTTCGAGGGTTTCGCGGCTGATCTGTGCCTGTCGCTGCTGCATTGTCGTGCCCGGGTTCGCCAAGTACCGCATCCTAGCCGAAAATCCCGGGGCTGAGAACCGCCCGCCCCGGATCGACGACATATTGATCCAGATCAATGAATCTGCTCCAATGGAGTCTCCGCAGCAAGGCCGGTGCATCATGCCCTCCCGGAACACTGAAACGGTCGTCTCCCTCAGCAAGCAGATGAAAGTCGCCTGCGGCGAGTGCAGCCTGAACGAGATCTGCCTGCCGGTCGGCATCGACAAGGACGAGCTGCACCGGCTCGACGCCATTATCGACCGCAAGCGGCCGGTGGCGCGGGGCGAACACCTCTTTCATATAGGTGACCGCTTCCAGGCCATCTACGCGGTACGCTCGGGCTCGCTCAAGACCTACGCCACCACCGAGGACGGTCATGAGCAGGTCACCGGCTTCCACCTGCCGGGCGAGCTGGTGGGCCTGGACGCCATCGCCGAGGACTGCCACCCGGTGGCGGCCAAGGCGCTGGAGACCACCAGCGTGTGCGAAATCCCCTTTTCCGACCTGGAATCCCTGAGCGGCGACCTGCCCGGTCTGCGTCACCAGATGATGCGCATCATGAGCCGGGAAATCCGCGACGACGAGCAGAATATGGTCATCCTGGGCCAGAAATCGGCCGACGAGCGGCTGGCGGCCTTCCTCATCAGTCTCTCCAACCGCTACCGCCGGCGCGGCTTCTCGCCCTACCAGTACAACCTGACCATGTCGCGCAGCGATATCGGCAACTACCTGGGCCTGGCGCTGGAAACCATCAGCCGGCTGTTCACCCGCTTCCAGAACGAGGGCCTGATCCAGGTCGACCGCAAGCACATCGAGATCCTCGACCGCGAGCGCCTGTGCGCCGTCTCCGGTGCCCGCTGCGCCAACTGGCAGAGCGTCCACAACTGATCTCCCCGGCCGGTCGGCCCCGCATACCGCTTGGTACGTAGCGCGTACTTGATCTGCATCAATGTAGTGCGCGCCCTCATCCCCCACAGTTGAGCCCGGATTTTCAACCGTGAGAGAGAGGACCAATCCATGAGCGTTCTTCGTATGACTGCACTGGGGGCCGCCCTGGCCGCCACCTTCGTCACCGCACCGGCCAGCGCCTATGAAGCCGGGGATTTCATCGCCCGCGCCGGCTGGGCCCGCATCATGCCCAACGTGGACTCCGGCCAGGTCGGTGCCATCGCCGGCAGCAAGGTGGACGTGGACAACACCAACAGCCTGGGGCTCACCTTCACCTACATGTTCACCGACAACATCGGCCTCGGCGTCCTGGCCTCCTGGCCCTTCAATATCGAGGTGACGGGTGACGGCAGCATCTCCAGCCTCGACAAGATCGGCGAGGCCAAGGCACTGCCGCCCACCATCACCGCGCAGTACCACTTCGACACCGGATCCGCCGTCCATCCTTACATCGGCGCCGGTTTCAACTACACTTGGTTCTTCAGTGAAGATGCCAAGGGCAGCACCGTAACCGACTTCGATCTGGACAACAGCTTCGGCCTGGCGGGCGAAGCCGGTGTCGACTTCGACGTGTCGGACGACTGGCTGGTGAGCGCCCAGGTGTGGTACATCAAGCTGGATACCACCGGCAAGACCAACGTCGGCAAAGTCGACGTCGACGTCGACCCCTGGGCCTTCATGCTGGGCGTAGGCAAGAAGTTCTGACCGAGACCCGTCCCGGGCCCGTGCACGCCGGACGGCGTGCACGGGCCGTATTCGTGTCAATTGAAACCAAAGGGAAACGCTATGGACTCACAGACCACCTACAACTACAAGGTCGTGCGCCAGTTTACCGTGATGACCATCGTATGGGGTATCGTGGGCATGCTGGTCGGCGTCTATATCGCCGCCGAACTGGCCTGGCCACAGCTCAACATGGACATCCCCTGGCTGACCTTCAGCCGGCTGCGGCCGTTGCACACCAATGCCGTGATCTTCGCCTTCGGTGGCTCGGCCCTGTTCGCGACCTCGTACTACGTGGTGCAGCGCACCTGCCAGACGCGCCTGTTCAGCAGTGGCCTGGCGGCCTTCACCTTCTGGGGCTGGACGCTGATCATCGTGCTGGCCGCCGTGAGCCTGCCACTCGGCATCACCTCGAGCAAGGAATACGCCGAACTCGAATGGCCGATCGATATCCTGATCGCGGTGGTGTGGGTGTCCTACGCCATCGTCTTCTTCGGCACCATCATGAAGCGCAAGGTCAAGCACATCTACGTGGCCAACTGGTTCTACGGCGCCTTCATCCTGACCATCGCCGTGCTGCACATCATCAACAACCTGGAAATCCCGGTGAGCCTGACCAAGTCCTACTCCATCTACCCGGGCGCCATCGACGCCATGGTGCAGTGGTGGTACGGCCACAACGCCGTGGGCTTCTTCCTGACCGCCGGCTTCCTCGGCATGATGTACTACTTCGTGCCCAAGCAGGCCGGCCGGCCGGTGTACTCCTACCGGCTGTCGGTGGTGCACTTCTGGGCCCTGATCTCCACCTACATGTGGGCCGGCCCCCACCACCTGCACTACACGGCGCTGCCGGTGTGGGCGCAGTCGCTGGGCATGGTGTTCTCGCTGATCCTGCTGGCGCCGAGCTGGGGCGGCATGATCAACGGCATCATGACGCTGTCCGGGGCCTGGCACAAACTGCGCGACGACCCCATCCTCAAGTTCCTGATCGTGTCGCTGTCCTTCTACGGCATGTCCACCTTCGAAGGCCCGATGATGTCGATCAAGACCGTCAACGCCCTGTCGCACTACACCGACTGGACCATCGGCCACGTGCACTCCGGCGCCCTGGGCTGGGTCGCCATGGTGTCGATCGGCTCGGTGTATTTCCTGGTGCCGAAGCTGTTCGGGCGCGAGCAGATGTACTCCATCAAGCTCATCGACTGGCACTTCTGGATGGCCACCATCGGTGTGGTGCTGTACATCGTGTCCATGTGGATCTCCGGCATCATGCAGGGGCTGATGTGGCGGGCGGTCAACGACGACGGCACCCTGACCTACAGCTTCATCGAAACGGTACAGGCCATGCATCCCTTCTACATCGTCCGCTTCCTGGGTGGCGCGCTGTTCCTCACCGGCATGCTGGTGATGGCCTACAACGTCATCAAGACGGTGTCCGGCGCCCGGCCGGCGGATGCCCCCGTACCGCAGACGGCCTGAGCGAGGAGAACTGTCATGAGTCATGAAATAGTCGAGAAAAACGTCGGCCTGATGGCACTCCTGATCCTGGTCGTCATCAGCGTGGGCGGCCTGGTCGAGATCGTGCCGCTGTTCTTCCTGAAGAGCACCACCGAACCGGTGGACGGCCTCAAGCCCTACACGGCCCTGCAGCTGGAGGGCCGGGACATCTACGTGCGCGAGGGCTGCTACCTGTGCCATTCGCAGATGATCCGCCCGTTCCGGGCCGAGACCGAGCGCTACGGCCACTACTCGGTGGCGGGTGAGTTCGTCTACGACCATCCCTTCCAGTGGGGCTCCAAGCGCACCGGTCCGGACCTGGCGCGCGTGGGGGGCCGCTACAGCGACGACTGGCACCGGGTGCACCTGATGAACCCGCGCGACGTGGTGCCGGAGTCCATCATGCCGGGCTTCCCCTGGCTGGCGGACAACAAGCTGGACGGCAAGCTCATCAAGAAGAAGATGCGCGTGTTGAACATGCTCACGCGCGCCACCTGTAATGGCTGCCAGACCTACAGCGACGAGCAGATCGAAAACGCACCGTCGGAACTGGAAGGCAAGACGGAGATGGATGCGCTCATCGCCTACCTGCAAGGCCTCGGCACTTCCATTTCGTCCCGGAGGTAAACAACATGGATATCAATACACTGCGTGGAATCACCACGGCGCTGGCCCTGATCGCCTTTGTGAGTGTGTGGATCTGGGCCTGGAGCAGCCGGCGCAAGAAGGCCTTCGACGAGGCAGCGAACCTGCCGTTCGCCGACGACAGCGAGCTACAACCCGAGGACGCGAGCCATGAATGAGACGAGCAAGTACATACAGGACTTCGCCTTCAGCAGCCAGTTCTGGAGCGGCTGGATCATCGTCCTCACGCTGGGCAACATCCTGGCCTGCTGGTGGTTGATCCGCTGGACCGCCAAGAAGCGGGCCGGCGAGGCCGCCGAAGGCGATACCACCGGCCACACCTGGGACGAGACCCTGGCCGAGTACAACAACCCGCTGCCGCGCTGGTGGCTGTGGCTGTTCTACCTGACCATGGTGTTCGGCCTGGTCTACCTGGTGCTGTACCCGGGTCTGGGCAGTTTCCGCGGCGTGCTGGGCTGGACCCACCAGAACGCCTACGCCAAGGAAATGCAGGCAGCCGACGCCAAGTACGGCCCGCTGTTCGCCAAGTACGCCGCCAAGCCGATCCCGCAGCTGACGCAGGATCCCGCGGCCCTGCGCATCGGCCAGCGGCTGTTCGTGAACTACTGCGCCAGCTGCCACGGCTCCGACGCCGGCGGCGGCCCGGGCTTCCCCAACCTGCGGGACAACGACTGGCTCTACGGCGGCACCCCGGAGGCCATCACCAAGACCATCCTCGACGGGCGCAGCGGCGCCATGCCGGCCTGGGGACCGGTGCTGGGTGAACAGGGCGTGAACGAAGTGGCGGCCTACGTGCTCAGCCTCAGCGGCCGCCAGGCCGACCCCAAGCTGGTGGAAGCCGGGCGCAAGCACTTCGCCACCTACTGTGCGGCCTGCCACGGCGCCGACGGCAAGGGCAACCCGGCGATGGGCGCGCCCAACCTGACCGACAACGTCTGGCTGTACGGCGGCTCTCCCGGGGTGATCCGGCAGACCATCACCAAGGGACGCAACGGCCGCATGCCGGCGCACCGTGACTTCCTCGGCGAGGACAAGGTGCACCTGCTGGCTGCCTATATCTACAGCCTCTCGAAGGGGAACAAGTAAGCATGTCAGGCAACCAGGCTGACGCCGCAGAACTGGCGCCCGCGCCGAAATCCGGCCAGGATTCCGGCATGGGCGAGATGTATGCCGCCCACAAGAAAGTGTACCCGCGCGAGGTTCACGGCCTGTTCGCCAACCTCCGGGTGCTGGGTGTGGTGGTACTGCTCGGCCTGTTCTACGGCGTCGCCTGGCTGAACTGGGACGGCCACCAGGCCGTCCTGTTCGACCTGCCGGCGCGCAAGTTCTATATCTTCGGCCTGACCTTCTGGCCGCAGGACTTCTTCTATTTCGCCTGGCTGCTGGTCATCGCCGCCCTGTCGCTGTTCTTCTTCACCGCCCTGGCAGGCCGGCTCTGGTGCGGCTATGCGTGCCCGCAGACGGTATGGACCGAAGTCTTCCTGTGGATCGAACGCAAGGTCGAGGGCAGCCGCAACCAGCAGATCAAGCTGGACAAGTCCGGCCTGACGCCGGTCAAGCTGCGCAAGAAGGCGCTCAAGCATTTCATCTGGATCACCTTTTCACTCTATACAGGTTTTACCTTCGTGGGTTATTTCACGCCCATCCGTGAACTCGCGACGGAATTGACGAATTTCAACCTCGGGCCCTGGGAGAGTTTCTGGATCTTCTTCTACGGCCTGGCCACCTATGGCAATGCCGGCTGGCTGCGCGAGCAGGTGTGCATCTACATGTGTCCCTATGCGCGCTTCCAGAGCGCCATGTTCGACAAGGACACGCTGATCATCTCCTACGACGAAAAGCGCGGCGAGCCGCGCGGCGCACGCAGGAAGGGCGTGGATCCGAAGGAACTCGGCCTGGGCGACTGCGTGGACTGCACCCTGTGCGTGCAGGTGTGCCCGACCGGCATCGACATCCGCAACGGACTGCAATACCAGTGCATCGGCTGCGCTGCCTGCATCGACGTGTGCGACGAGGTCATGGAGAAGATGGGCTACCCCAAGGGCCTCATCCGCTACACGACCGAAAACGCCATGGCGGGCAGGCAGACGCGCATCCTGCGCCCGCGCATCGTCATGTACATCGTACTGTTGTCCCTGCTGACAGGTGGCCTGGTCTATGCGCTCAGCCAGCGGGTGCCGCTGGAGCTGGACGTCATCCGCGACCGCAACAGCCTGTACCGGGAGACGCCGGAAGGGCTGGTCGAAAACGTCTACACGCTCAAGCTCATCAACATGGACGAGCAGCCGCACGACTTCCGGCTCGAGGTCTCCGGCCTGGAGAATGTGAAGCTCAGGCTCGACCGGCCGGTCGTCCATGTGAATTCCGGCGACGTGCTCAACCTGCCGGTTTCCGTCCAGGTCGATCCGGTGGTGCTGACGCGGCCGGCCAACGAGATCGAGTTCACCCTGACCGCGATCGACAAACCCGGACTCACGCGCACCGAGACCGCGCGCTTCCTGGGCCCGGTGCTGGGGAGATAGCCGCATGACGCATACGACCACCCTGAACGACCCCATCCGCCCCTGGTACCGCCAGTTCTGGCCCTGGCTGCTGATCGGCCTGCCGGCCAGCGCCGTGCTGGGCGGCATCGCCACCCTGGTGATCGCCGTCAAGAACCCCGACGCCCTGGTGGTCGACGACTACTACAAGGCCGGCCTGGCCATCAACCGCGTCAAGCACCGACAGGCCATGGCCCGCGACCTGGGGATCACCGGCCTGCTGCGCAGCGACGGCCGCCACCTGGTGCTGAACCTCGGCGGCCGCATCGGCACGGAACCCTCCACCCTGACGCTGCACATGATCCACGCCACACGGGCCGAGCTGGACCGCGAAGTGGTACTGCGGCGCAGCGGCGCCGGCACCTGGGAAGCCGATCTGCCCGACCTGCCGCCGGGCCCGCGCTACCTGCGCCTCCAGCCCGCCAATGGCAGCTGGGAGATCCGCGCCCGCTTCGTGGTCGACGGCCCGTTCCAGGCGCGCCTGACGTTCGAGGATTGATGCGCTAGTATCGGAGGCCGGACATGAACGTGGAGCGCCATCCGGCGAAGGAGGAGAAGGTGTCAGAAATACCCGTCATCCAACGCATCGTGGCCGTGCTCTGGCCGTCCTTCCTGATGTCCGGCATCGCTACCGGCCTGTTCTTCACCACCTTCGACCCCCTCGACCTGACCCGGCTGACCGGCCACGACATCAGCCGCATGGGTGTCTACAGCATCGGGTTCTTCCTGTTCTGGCTGCTGACCTCGTCGACCTGCGCGCTGACCTGCTATTTTCAACGGCCCTGCGACCGCGTGAACGGCTGAAAAAGCCGGGGAGCGGCGGCCGACCCACCGTGACCTGCGGGGGGATGGCCACGGAAAGCACGGACATTATCTTTGCTGGGCGCGCTGGGCGCGCCCGCAGCCCAAAACGGGTTTGTCCGTGCTTTCCGTGTTTTCCGTGGCCATTACCCGCTTTTTGGGTAAAGCCCGACCACCGCCTCAACGCAGCCGCCGCCGAATCCCCGGCTAGGTCTGCAACCAGAACGTCACCGGCCCCTCGTTGACCAGGCCCACCCGCATGTCGGCACCGAACACGCCGCTTTGCACCGGGCGGTGCGCCTCTGCGGCGCGCTCCACGAGGTAGTCGAACCAGCGCCGGCCCTCGTCCGGCGGCGCCGCCGGACTGAAGCCGGGACGCATGCCCTTGCGGGTGTCCGCCGCCAGGGTGAACTGGGGCACCAGCAGCAGCCCGCCGCCGGTGTCGCGAAGACCCAGGTTCATGCGCCCGTCGGCATCGGGGAACACCCGGTAGCCGAGCAGCCGCTCCAGCAGCCGGTCGGCGCGGGCCGCATCGTCGCCGCGCTGCACGCCCACCAGCACCAGCAGGCCCCGGCCGACGGCGGCCACGCGGCGACCGTCCACCTCGACCCAGGCCTCGGCGACCCGTTGCAGCAGCCCGATCACGGCGACGACCCCGCAATCGGGCATGACCCGTGTCCCACCCCCGGAAATCCTCCAGCCGGCATACCGCCCTCCCCAACCCTGCCCCTGTAGGAGCGGGCTTGCCCGCGATTCCGTTGGCGGTCGTTTCCGGTCGAATCGGAATCGCGGGCAAGCCCGCTCCTACAGGGGCGTAAAAAAAAGGCGTGCCGGGGCACGCCTTTTTCTCGAATCCGGACGGCGTTCAGATGAACAGGCAGACGTCCGACTTCTGGGCCACCGGCAGGAAATACGTGGCGCCGACGTAGTCGCTGACCTCGGGGATGAACTCGTCGCGGCTGAACCCGAACACGTCGACCGTCATCTGGCAGGCGACCATGCTGACATCGGCTTCCAGGCACAGGCTGCGCAGCTCCTCGATGGTGGCCACGCCCTTGTTCTTGAAGGTCTTCTTCATCAGGCCGGTGGCCACCTTCTCGAATCCGGGAATGCCGGCCATGATCAGGTTGGGCATGGGCCAGGATATGTTCTGGAACCACTTGGGGCCGAACGGCATCTTCATGGGCATGGCCGGGTTGCCCAGCGGGCTCACTTCGCAGGGCAGCTCCTTCTTCAGCAGCAGCAGGCCGTAGAAGGTGAAGAACACGGAGGTGTCCCAGCCCAGCGCCGCGGCGGTGGAGGCCAGGATGAAGGGCGGATAGGCCCAGTCCAGCGTGCCCTTGGTGGCGATGATGGACATCGAGGGGGTCTTGGATTCCTCGATCTCCTGCAGCTTGGTCGGCAGGACTTCGTCGAGCTTCTTGTTCAGCCACTCGTCCATCTGGGCCTGGTTCATGGATTCAGCAGTAGTAGACATAAGGTGTTCTCCTCCTAGCCGTTTTGTGATGACGGTTAGATTATGTGCAAGGCGGTTCGCCCTTTCGATGTCACACCCGTACCCGAAAGGACCGACCGCCGCGAGCCCGCGTTGAACCGGGAAGCCAGGGACAGAAATGGCAGGGGTGCGCACCCAGCGTCGGATTATATAATGCTTTCCAACAGGGTCAAACGAATGGCGGATTTTCACGTCAAGGCGACGGGCCTCAGCACTGCTCCCACGGCAGGCCGTGGAAGCGCCAGCCGCCCAGCGTGCCGCGATGGTGCTGGTGGTCCAGTTCGCCCTCGAATCCTTCGGCAACATTGTAGACTTCACAGATTCCTTCCTGAATCAACAGCTTGCCGGCTTCCAGCGAACGCTTTCCGCTGCGGCAGATGAGTATGATGGGGGCGCTCTCGCGCACCTCGCCATGGCAGATGCCGCCAAGAATGACCTTGCGCACCTCGATGACGAAATTGGGATTGATGTTCCAGTCCGGATAGTCGATCCAGGGAATGTGGATGGCGCCGACGGGGTGGCCGACGAACAGGAATTCCATGTCGGATCGCACGTCGATCAGCACCGCCCGTGGCTCGTCCTGCAGCAATTGCCAGGCTTCCTTGGGCTGAATGGTCTTCACTTCATTCATTTTCTCCCTCCACGGCGCGCCGGCACACACTTGAAACCCACAAATACCCAAATATTTGCAAAGTGGGATATTTATCCAAAATACAGGGCATAATGCCAAGAATAGTGGAGATTGTTTCCCGCCCTATGGGTTCCCTGACTCCCGGGCCTTCTGCAGGCGCTTGAGAAATACGCTCATTTCCCGCGCCGCCTGGATATCTCCCCTGGTCTCGGCGGCAGCGATGCCGCGTCGATAGGCGTCCATCGCCTCGGCCGCCCGGCCCGCCTCGGCCAGCGCCTTGCCGTAGGCCTTCCAGGCCGCCGAATAGCCGCTGTCCATTTCCACGGCGCGTGCCAGGTGTTCCACGGCCCGGTCGACGTCTCCCGCCTTCTGGTAGGCGACGCCCAGTCCGAAGCGCAACAGGGCGCTGTCCTGGCCGGCGGCCAGCAGTTTTTCAAAGTTCTCTATGGCGTTGCTCATGTCACGGCTTCCAGGCTGTCGCGCCAGTCCGGCGCTGGCGGGCCGGCGGCCAGGCGCACGCAGCGGCCGACCTCGTTCTCGTACCAGCCGCGCGCGTGCTGGTGCGGTTCGGCCTCGTAGCCCCACCAGACACCGTCGGCATCCTGGGCCACCCAGGCGACCCAGCCGGGCAGATC
>JALSRI010000061.1 GCA_026984835.1 Thiohalobacter sp.
ACTGGCCACGGTGGTCGGCGTGCTCATCGAAGTGCCGGTGATGCTGCTGGCGGTGCGGGTGGTCAATGCCACGCGCGGCTGGTACGAGAAGCGGCCGGGCGTGGTGCCACACGAGGCATGCTGTCCGCCCGACCTGCACTTGCATGGCCGGTCCTGAAATCCGCACTGGCCCAAGTGACACGGGAAGCGGCGAAAATACCACCAGCACGCTGAACAATACCGACCCCAGCCCGGTGCTGCAGCAGTCGTGCTGGGCTGACGCAGCACCCGGTCTGGACACAGGGTGGTTGATGCTCCCGTCTTTTGAGCAATCTGTCTTCCATGGTCTCTAGGCGCTGCTGCGGCCGATACGGCGCACGCAGCTCAACTGGGCGGCGCCCACCGCCTTGCGCAGCACGTCGATCACCTTGGGGCGGGGAAAGCTCACCCGCCAGGCCAGCGCGATCCGGCGTTTCGGTATCGGACTGCCGAAGCGGCGGATGGCGATCAGGCGCTGCGAATAACGGTCCACGCCTGCGGCGGTGCAGGGCACGACGCTCAGTCCCATGCCGGAGGCCACCATGTGACGGATGGTTTCCAGCGAACTGCCCTCGACGATGTGTACGATGCTGCCGTCGTGCGCCGCCTTGGGCGCGCAGGCGGGACAGGCCTCGATCACCTGGTCGCGGAAGCAGTGGCCGGCGCCGAGCAGCAGGATGGGTTCCTTTTCCAGGTCCTTCGAGCGCAGCATCTTGCGCTGGGTGAGCGGGTGCGCAACCGGCAGCAGGATGACGAAGGGCTCCTCGTACAGCGGCAGGGTGAGGATATTCGGCTCCTCGAAGGGCAGCGAGATGATGATGACGTCGAGTTCGCCGTGCTTGAGCTTTTCGGCCAGGGTGGCGGTGAAGTTCTCCTCGACCAGCAGCGGCATGTCGGGCGCCATCTCGGTGAGGTTGGAGATGAGCTCCGGGAACAGGTAGGGACCGACGGTGTAGATGGCTCCGATGCGCAGCGGGCCCGTCAGCTGGTCACGCCCCTGCGCCGCCACCTGGCGCACCGATTCGACGGCTTCCAGCGCCTGCTGGGCTTGTTCGACGACGCGTTCGCCGACCGGTGTGACGCGCACGTCGTGGCTGCCGCGCTCGAACAGCTGGACGCCCAGTTCTTCCTCCAGCTTCTTCACCGCCACACTCAGGGTGGGCTGGCTGACGAAGCAGGCCTCCGCCGCGCGCCCGAAGTGCCGCTCCCGCGCCAGTGCGACGATGTAGCGCAGTTCGGACAGATTCATGTCGTTCCTTCGCTGATAGCGTGGGGCTATTAAAGCAGTTAACGCTGTCTATTGGAAATATCGCCTTTTCCGGTCCAGTCTTTCATCGAACCGCCATCAAGCGCGGCAGTGAAGAATCCGGTCCCTGCGGGGCCGGCAAAACCACGACAGGAGGCGGAAAGATGACTGGACGAACTGCACTTGCAGCCCTGCTGCTGGCGGCCTCGGTCGCCGCGACGGCGCAGCCGCTGGGCCTGCCGCCGGTGCCCGTGCCGGCTGGCAACCCACAGACCCCGGCCAAGATCGCGCTGGGCGACAAGCTGTTCCACGACGCGCGCTTCAGCGCCGACGGCAAGGTCAGCTGTTCCACCTGCCACGACAAGAGCAAGGCCTTCACGGACCGTTTGAAGGTGTCGAAGGGGTTCAACAACCTGACCGGCACCCGCAATGCGCCGACGGTGCTCAACGCCGCCTACATGAAGACGCTGTTCTGGGACGGGCGGGAGCCGGACCTGGAAGGCCAGTCCAAGCAGCCGTTCATCAACCCCGTGGAGGGCGGGCTGCCCGACCATTCGCCGCTGCTGGCCGTGATCCGCAAGGATCCCGCCTACGTCAAGGCGTTCCGGGCCGTGTTCGGTGTCGAGCCGGGTGCCATCACCATCGACCACGTGGCCCGGGCCATCGCCAGCTTCGAGCGCACCCTGGTGAGCGGGGACTCGGCCTTCGACCGCTATTATTTCGCCGGTGACCGCAAGGCGCTGACTGCCGCCCAGGTGCGCGGCCTGGAGGTCTTCGTGGGCCAGGGCCGCTGCGTGTCCTGCCACCGCATCGAGCAGACCCAGGCGCTGTTCATGGACAACCGCTTTCACAACATCGGTATAGGCTTCAAGCGCATCCGTGGCAAGGAGCTGGAGACCGCCAGGGCCTTCCTCCGGGCCAAGCAGGCCGGCGCCGACGTCGACAAGACGGTGCTGACCAAACAGAACATGTCGGAACTGGGACGCTTCGCCGTGACCGAAAATCTCACCCAGGTCGGGGCCTTCAAGACGCCCACCCTTCGCAACGTCGAGCTGACCGCGCCCTATATGCACGATGGCAGCCTCGCCACCCTGGAAGACGTGGTGGACTTCTACAACAACGGCGGCCGCGAGAAGGAGACCGACCCCCTGTCGCCCTTCCTGAGCGGCGGCATTCGCCCGCTGGACCTGTCGGACGACCAGAAGAAGGACCTGGTGGCCTTCCTGAAGGCGCTCACCAGTCCCGATGTCGCCCGGGTCGCCGGCCTGGCCGGAAAATAAGGAGGATTTCGACATGAGCAAACTGGACAGACGCGGCTTCCTGCGCCGCAGCACGGCTCTGCTGGCCGCCGGCAGCCTGCCCGTCAGCCTGGTGGAAATGGCCTTCGGCAAGTCGTCGTCACAGAACTTCACCTTCGCCTATATCTCCGACTCGCACATCACCCACCTGAAGGGCAGGGAGTTCGTGCGCAACTGGGACCGCGGCCTGATCCGGGCGGTGGCCGAGGCCAACCTGCTCGACCCGCGCCCGGACTTCGTCTTCTACGGCGGCGACATCGCCCAGCTCGGCAAGCCGGAGGAAATCGACCACGGCCTGGACATCCTCGGCGGCCTGCGCGGCAAGGTGCACTACGTGATGGGCGAACACGACTACTACCTGGATCTGGGCGAACACTGGCGCAAGCGTCTGGGGCCGGAGCATTACAGTTTCGATCACAAGGGCGTGCACTTCGTGGTGCTGAACAGCATTCTCACCTTCGACGACTGGATGTACGACAAGTGGCCAAGCGGCGAGGAACGCATGCACCAGATGGCGCGCCTGGACAACCCGCAGGGCTCGCCCTTCATGGTGGGCGACGAGCAGCGTGCCTGGCTGAAGAAGGATCTGGCGAAGGTTGGCAGGCAGACGCCGGTGGTGGTGTTCTCGCACTCGCCGCTGCAGAAGATCTACAAGGGCTGGAACTTCTGGACCGACGACGCCGAACAGGTGCAGGCGCTGCTGAAACCCTTCGACAAGGTGACGGTGCTGTACGGCCACGTGCACCAGATCCAGTACAACCAGATCGGCAATATCAGCTTCCACGCCGCCATGGCCACGGCCTGGCCCTGGCCCTACCCGCAGAGCTACCGCCAGCAGGCCAGTTACCTGCCGAAACTGACGGTGCCCATGAATCGCGCCGACCCGTTCTTCGAACGCGACGCCACCGGCTGGCAGTTCATCGACCTGCACAGCGGCAACGCCGAGGTGGCCTACGTGCTGCCGAACAACAGCAACCGCGTGGTGCGCTTCGACCCCGGGGCGGGCAAACCGGTGGACACGCAGTACCAGCCCGCCGACAAGCGCATCCCGCCGCAGAAACACTATTGAGGGAGGTGAGACATGAAACGCCATTTCAGGACTACCGTTCTGCCCGCCACCCTGTTTGCGCTGACCCTGGGCAGCGCGGGCCCGGCAGCGGCCGACGAGTTCACGCAGGAAGACCTGGCGCGCTGGCAGCAGGAATACCTGAGCGTGGTGAAAGAGGGCGAGCGCCTGTTCCACGGCGGCCTGCAAAGCCGCAACAGCGTGTCCTGCGACCAGTGCCATCCGAACGCGGCCAATACCCATCCGGAGACCTACCCCAAGTTCCAGCAGCAACTGGGCCGGGTGGCGGTGCTGGCCGACATGATCAACTGGTGCATCCGCAATCCCCTTCAGAGCGAGCCGCTGGCCGCCGACGACCCGCGCCTGACCGCGCTGCAGGCCTATATCGCGCACGAGCGGCGCGGCGAGCCACTG
>JALSRI010000062.1 GCA_026984835.1 Thiohalobacter sp.
AGCTGCTGTACGACAAGGGAATGGCCGTACCGCTGGGCGACCCCTTCGTGCCGCCGCGCGAGCGGCCGGCGGACGAGCTCGAGGGGGTCAGCGAACGTATCCGCGCGCTGCTCACCTGAGCAGCGCCAGGGCCGCCCCCGTCAAGCCACCAGGCTGCGCAGGAACTTGGTCACGAACTTCATGCGGCCAAGCCTGAACCCCGCGCGCTGCGATGCAAGGAAATGTCTCACCGCCTCCCCCCGCAGGCCGCTCTTCAGCGCCAGGCGGGCGAGGTCGTAGTGGATATTGGAAAACGCCTCGGCCTTGAGATCCGGCGGCGTGAAGCGTTCGACGAACTCCAGCTTGAGCCGGCTCTGCCGCGCGTAGTCCCTGTGGACGTTACCCTCGTGATGGCGATACAACACGACATCCTCGTCCACCCAGGCATACTCGCTCCGGTCGCGCATGACCGAAAAGAACCTGGCATTCAACAGCCAGTCGTCCGCCGTAGCGGTCTCGTCGAATCCGCCCACCGCCTGCAGCAGCGAGCGCTTGATCAGCGCCGTCTGCAGAAACAAGGGACTGGTGTGCGTGTACAGATAATGCCGGATGCCGGCGGGCTCCTGGTCAAGCAGCGCCCAGATGCGTGCGTCGTGCAACTGCCGTCCCGTGCGGCCGTCACTGAACACCCGACCGTTGGCGTAGACGATTTTCAGCTCCGGATTGGTGGCGAACAGGGCGAGCTGGCTTGCAAACCGGTCCGGGCAGAACAGGTCGTCGGAGGCGAACAGCACGACCAGGTCACCCCTGGCGTGGCCGAGCGCCGCGTTGATGGTGGGCACCACCCCACGGTTGTGCTCATTCAGATACAGCCGTATCGGCGCCCCGGGCTCTTGCTGCAACTGCGCCAGCACCTGCCGCGAATCGTCGGTCGAGCAGTCATCGACGACCACGATCTCGATATTGCCGTAGGGCTGGCGGCGGATACTGTCCACCGTGTCGCGTATGAAGTCCTGGTGGTTGTAGGACGGGATCAGGACACTGATCAACGGGCCGCTGCTGTTCATGGCATCTGTCAGCCCAGGTCCAGCTCGTGGAACTCGTGCACCACCCCGCCTGCGCCGAAACCCGCCTTGAAATCGAACAGGCCCTGGTTCAGCACCCGTCCCTGGTCCTCGTTGCTGATGCCGAAGTCGAAGTACCGCACGCCGGCCTGCTGCGCCTGCTCGATGCAGAATGCAAACACCGCATCCAGCAGGCCTGTGTCGTTGGCGCGGGGGCTGGCGGCAATGTACTGGGCGTGGTGGACGGTGGTGGTACGGAACAACACCACACCGGCCTCAACCCGGGTGTCGAGCAGGCCGACCACGAAGCCGATGGCGTCGGGGAAACGCCCGGCCAGCTCTTCGATTTCGGCCAGGCTGTGCACGGGACGGGCATCGTGCCTGCGGCGGAGGTTGTCCTCCAGCACCCGCCACAGGGCCGCCACCTGCGCGGCGTCGGCGACCCGCACCTCGGCCCCCGCCCTGCCGGCCTTCTTCAGGGCGCGCCGGCGGCGCTGGCTGACCGGCAGCCGGCTGCCCAGATCGATGGCGCAGGAGAGATCGCAGCGCGTTCGCGCGGCGCCCAGCCTGAACAGGGCATAGAGATCGTCCTGGGCCGGCGCGCGGTGATAGATGGAGGGCACCGGCCTGTACGACAGGGCCTGGAACCCCTGCTCCCGGTAGTGGGCGCAGGCCGCCGTCAAGGCGTCGAGCATGGCCTGCCCGCGCAGCCGCCCCTGGTGCAGCAGGCCGCCGTAGGTGATGCCCGGGTGGCTGACCACGCAGCCGGGCCTCTGCGGATGCTCCGCCGCCGGCAGCACGCCCCACCAGTCGCCCTTGTGCTCGATCACCAGCGACAGGTCGCGGAAACGGTCGCCGTGGTAGGACAGAAAGCGGCGTGTATGCAGGAAGGTCGCCATGTAGGCGCCGGCGCAGAAGCTGTCCCAGCGGGCGGCGTCGCCCGCCTCGTAAGGTCGTACGCGCATCATGATCGCCCGACCAGTCGCGCCACGCCGAAACCGGTGCCGCCAAGATCATTGCCGTTGTAGAACAAGTAGGTATCACCTGCCGCATGGATGACGGCCGAGTATTCCACGGCATCCGAATCCCAACCGGCCGCCGAAACATCGAGATTGAGATGGGAATCCATGCGCACCCAGTGCAGGCCGTTCTCGGATTCGGCGTAGGCCAGCCGGTAGCGGCCGAGAGAGCGTTTGCGCACCGAAAAGAACAGCCGGTACCTGCCCTCTTCGTGCAGGACATAGGGACGCCCGAAACCGTGTTCGTCCCGGTCCTGCAATTCGAGGGAGAGCCTGCCGCTGGCGGGCCAGTCGACGCCATTGCCCGATTCGATATACCTCAGGTCGTAGACCGGCATCGGCTTGCCGTCGAGATCGATCCACGTAGAACCCGCCGCGTACCACATCCTGAAGCGCCCCCCTTCGTGAAGCACGAAAGGACCTCCACGGAAATAGAGTTCGTCGTCGCTGCGTTCGAGGATCGGTGTCTGCCGGAGCCGCCGAAAACTGTCACCGCCATCGGCACTGACCGCCAGGCCGGTCAGGAGCCTGTAACGTATGTGATGCGACAATTCGAAACCGACATAGTACATGTACAGGCCGACGCCCGGCACCTCGATCACACAAGTCTGCAACACGCCGTTGTCATCGAAGGTCCCCGGCCTGCCGACATCCAGCACCGGCTCCGCGCTCTCGCCCAGCACCCGCAAAGGATCCTGCGCCGACACATCCACGTAACCGACCCGGCCCACGCCCTGGTCGTCGCGGCACTGGATGAAGACGCGGATGCGCTCCCCGTCGAGCCGGAAGGGCGTCGGGCAGGTGGCGTGGCTGCGCGCCCACGACCGCGATCCGTCGGGGGCCCAGACGACACCCAGTTTTTCCCAGCGCATGGTCCGTCAGTCTCTTATCTTGAAGAATTTCAACGCCGGGATGCGCGAAGGCTCCGGCTGCTGCGCGCCATACAACTGGCCCGGTGCCGTGTCCTTCATGATGACCACGCCCGGGCTGATCCAGTTGTCCTCGGCAATGGTCACGTTGTTGGCCACGGTGGCGTTGACACCCAGGAACGAGTTGCGACCGATGACGCAGAAGCCCGAGATCACGACATGCGAGGAAATGAAGCAGTTGTCCTCGATGCGCGAATGGTGGCCGATATGGTTGCCGCTCCACAGCACCACGTTGTCGCCGATGCTGACGAAGGGCTGCAGCGTGTTGTCCTCGAACACGAAACAGTGTTCCCCGAGCACGACGTTGTCCCACACGAAGGCGCGCGGGCTGACGAAGGAGGCCAGCCGGTAACCGCGCTCGCGGGACTCGGCCGCCAGGCGTGCCCGCAGCCGGTTCATCTGGGTATAGACGATGGCGACGAAGATCTCGTACTCGTCCGGCGGATGCGTCTCCGTCAGCGTCTCGAAGGGTACGACGGGCAGGCCGTTGAGCGTCCCGCGTTTCAGGTAGGCGGACTCCACGCTGAACGCCGCCACATCATAAGGGGAGTCGGCATCGAAATACTCGCGCGCGATCTCGGCGAATGCCGAATCACCCACGATGACCAGTTTTCTGCCCTTCCGTACGTCTGTCATGGTCGGTACACCAGAATGTCTTCACGGCGGTTGGCCATGGGCAGGTCGCCGGCCTGGGGCAGCACCCAGGCATGGAAACCCGCCGCGCGGGCACGCCCCAGCATGGCCAGCACCACGCTGTCGTCCATGCCCCCCACTTCCAGCCGGTTGAAGCGCACATCAGGTCTTTCGTCGCTGCCGGTGAACTCCCGGTGGAAACGCGCCCCGGCCTCGCTGGCAAAGAACCGCTTGCGCATGGAGAGGTTCGGCACATCTCCGATCAGGAAGAAGGCGCCGTCGCGCATCAACGACAATGCCGCGTCGAAGAACGGCCAGAAGCCGCCCTCCTCGAAGGGATACTGGATCACGCTGTAGGCGAGCAGCAGGTCCATGCGGCCCGCCT
>JALSRI010000063.1 GCA_026984835.1 Thiohalobacter sp.
CCTCGTCCAGGAACAGGGTGCCGCCGTCGGCGGCCTGGAACAGGCCTTCCTTGTCGCCGACCGCGCCGGTGAAGCTGCCCTTGCGGTGGCCGAAGAACTCGCTCTCCATGAGTTCCGAGGGGATGGCGCCGCAGTTGACCGGCACGAAGGGCTGCTCGGCGCGCGGCCCCTTGCTGTGGATGAGCCGCGCCACCAGTTCCTTGCCGGTGCCGGATTCGCCGCTGATGTAGACCGGCGCCTGGCTGCGCGCCAGCTTGGCGATGGTGGAGCGGATGGTCTGCATGACGGCCGAGTCGCCGAGCAGGGAGTCACGGGTGCGGCGGTCGCGGCCGCTCTGGTCGGCCAGTCTCAGGGCGCTGTTGACCAGCTTGCGCAGCACCTGCAGGTCGACGGGCTTGGACACGAAGTCGAAGGCGCCGGCCTTGAGCGCTTCGACGGCGGTTTCCATGTTGCCGTGGGCGGTGATGACGGCGACCGGCAGGTCCGGCTGGGTCTCCTGGATGTGGCGCACCAGGTCGATGCCGTCGCCATCCGGCAGGCGCATGTCGGTCAGGCACAGATCGAAGGCGGCGTCGGCCAGCAGCCGGCGCGCCTGGGCCAGGTCGGCCGCGGAACGGGTATCGATGCCCATGCGCCCGAGGGTCAGTTCCAGCAGTTCGCGTATGTCCGGTTCGTCGTCGACGATGAGGGCGAGGTGGTCGGGCATGGGTGTGCGGCGGCGGTTCCTGGCGGTTGGCGATGGCGCCTACTAAACCACAAAGGGCGGTGGCGACGCAAAACGTCCGGCGATCTCAGCGTCCGGCGAAGTGCAGCCGGAAGCAACTGCCGCCGGCGGGCAGGCGCCGGTACCGGATCTGGCACTCGTTGAGCGCGCACAGCTCACGGGCGATGTAGAGGCCCAGGCCGGTGCCGCTGGAGGCGGTCGTATAGAAGGGTTCGAAGATCTGGGCGGCGATGTCGTCCGGAATGCCGGGGCCGTTGTCGATCACGTCCAGGTGGATGGCGCCGCCCTCGCCGACGCGGGCCTCGATGCGCAGTTCGGGCGGGTCGCCGGCGTGGCGGATGGCGTTCTGGCACAGGTTCCAGAGAATCTGCTGCAGGTGGCCGGGATCGATGTGCAGGCTCAGGTCCTCCGGTTCGATGCGGACGTGGATGCGGGTCAGGTCGAAGCGCTCGGCCTGCACCAGCTCGAACAGGAACTCGTCCAGCCAGGGCTTGAGCCGCAGCTCGCGGCTGACGGCCGGCGCCCCCCGCGACAACTGCAGCACGTTCTCGATGATGTCGTTCACGCGCCGGGTATGGTTGTCGATGATCTCGGTGAGCCGCGCGTCGGCGCGGTCCAGCGTGTCGGACTCCGACAGCAGCTGGGCGGCGTGGCTGATGGCGCCCAGCGGGTTGCGGATCTCGTGGGCGATGCTGGCGGTCAGTCGTCCCAGCGAGGCCAGCCTGATCTGCTGGCTCTGCTGCGCCAGCCGGGCGCTGTCGTCGAGGAAGACGATGGCGCCGGTGCCCTGGGCGGTCTGCAGGGCGCTGAAGCGCGGGATGAGGGCGGCTTCGTCGGCGCCGGCGGACCGGATGTGCTCGGGCACCCAGCCGGGGTCCTTCTGCCACAGTTCGAGCTGGTGCGCCAGGGCGGGGGCCAGGTCAGCCAGGCGGCGTCCGGCGGCGGCGGCGCCGAGCAGCCGGTCGGCGGTGGCGTTGCTCAGGCGGATGCGGCCGTTGGCGTCCACGATCAGCACGCCGGATTGCAGTGTCTGGATGATGTGCCGGTTGAGCTGTTCCAGGTTGGCCAGATCGATGCCGCGCCGGGTCGCCAGCGCCTCGCTCTCGCGCAGGCGCGTGGCCAGCATATGTGCCAGGCCGGCGGCGGCGAACAGCACCAGGCCGAGCAGGCCGGCGCGGGTGATGTCGCTGGCGCTGGCCTTGTCCGGCACGAGCTGGCTGAGGCCGGACTCGGCCAGCAGCGCCAGGGTGGCGACGGCCGCGAACAGGAAGGCGATGCGGCCGGGCAGCAGCAGGGCGCCGGTGGCCACCGCCACCACCAGCAGCACCGACAGGCCGCTGGTGACGCCGCCGCTGGCGTGCATCAGCACCGCGATGGCGGCGATGTCCACGAATACCTGCGCCAGTGCCTGCAGCCGGTAGCCGGGCCAGTGCAGCCGGGCCGTGAATCCGGCCGCCACGCTGAAGGCCAGGTAGGTCAGCAGGGTGGCCGGAAACAGCACGGGTTCGCTGACGCCGAAGGGGTTGACCTCGGCCAGGGAGAAATACAGCACCGTCAGCAGCCCCGTGAGCACGAGGCGGTAGAAGGTGAGAAAGCGCAGCGATTTCCAGGCGGTGGCGGGAATGCCTCCGGCGGTCGCCGGCTCGGTCATTGGCGCCCGCCCTGGTCTTCGAGGCGGTGCTTGTCGCTGCAGTAGTAGCGCTCGCCGTCGCGCAGCGCCTCTTCGCGCGGCACGTAGACGCCGCAGCGGGCGCATTTCACCGTGTCGCCCGATTTCACCCGCGGGCGCTGCGGCGGCCGCGGTCCGCGCGCCAGGCGCACCAGGATCCACACCACCAGCGCGATGCCGGCGAAAAAGAGCAGGATGCGCAGGCCGAACATGGAGGCTAGTTTCCCGGCTTTGGGCCGGGGGCGCAAGCGCTGATTCCGATTTGAATTCCACCCCGCAAGGCTTGACAATAGCCCACTTTCAGCGACGGAAGCGACATGCATCTGCACGAATTCCAGGCCAAGCAGTTGTTCGCCGGATACGGCGTGCCGGTGCCCGAGGGGCGGGTGGCGGATACGGTGGATGGCGCCGTGGATGCCGCACGCGAACTCGGCGGCGAGCGCTGGGTGGTCAAGGCCCAGGTGCACGCCGGCGGCCGCGGCAAGGCCGGCGGCGTACAGCTGGCCGACAGCCCCGAGGCGGTGCGGGAGGTGGCGCAGCGGCTGCTGGGCTCGCGCCTGGTGACGCACCAGACCGGTCCCGCCGGCCTGCCGGTCGAACGCCTGTTCATCGAGCGGCCGGTCGACATCGGCCGCGAGCTCTACCTGGGCATGCTGGTGGACCGCGCCAGCCGCCGGGTCATGGTCATGGCCTCGGCGTCCGGCGGCATGGACATCGAAGCGGTGGCGGCCAGCACGCCCGACGCCATTTTCACCGAGTCGGTGTGGCCGGTGGCGGGCCTGCAGCCCTACCAGTGCCGCAAGCTGGCCTTCGCCCTGGGGCTGTCCGGCGGCCAGGTGCGGGAGCTGACGCAGATGCTGCTGGCCCTGTACCGCCTGTTCATGGCCGAGGACGCCAGCCTGGTGGAGATCAACCCGCTGGTGGTGACCGCCGACGGCGGCCTGCTGGCGCTGGACGCCAAGCTGGATCTGGACGACAACGCCCTGTACCGCCACCCCGCGAGCGCCGGGCTGGACGACCCCGGCCAGCAGGATCCCACCGAGCGCGCCGCCGCCGGGCACGGCCTGAACTACGTCACCCTGGACGGTGACATCGCCTGCATGGTCAACGGCGCCGGCCTGGCCATGGCGACCATGGACCTCATCAAGCTGCACGGCGGCGAACCGGCCAATTTTCTGGACGTCGGCGGCGGGGTCACCGCCGAACGGGTGGCGGAGGCCTTCAAGCTCATCCTGTCGGACGCCAAGGTGCGCGCCATCCTGGTCAACATCTTCGGCGGCATCGTGCGCTGCGACCTGATCGCCGAGGGCATCATCCGGGCGGTGCAGGAGGTGCACCTGGAGCTGCCGGTGGTGGTGCGCCTGGAGGGCACCAACGTCGAGCGCGGCCGGCGGCTGCTGGCGGAATCCGGCCTCAACCTGATCGCCGCCGAGGGCCTCACCGACGCGGCGCAGAAAGTGGTGGAGGCGGCCCGATGAGCATCCTGGTCGACAAGGACACCCGGGTCATCTGCCAGGGCTTCACCGGCCGCCAGGGCACCTTCCACTCCGAGCAGGCCATCGCCTACGGCACGCGCATGGTGGGCGGCGTGACGC
>JALSRI010000064.1 GCA_026984835.1 Thiohalobacter sp.
AGGATCAGGTACTTGTTGAGGAAGGTGCGGCCGCGCATGAAGTTCATGGAGCGGATCTTGATGCGGTTGGCGAGCAGGTCGTTGGTGGCGGCGCGGCCCCATTCACCACCCACGTCCGAGCGCGTCAGCACTTCCAGGTTGTCCATCAGGGCGCCCATCCAGGGCGTCATCTTTTCCTCTTCCGTGCCCGGCAGGAAGCCGATGTCCTCGCCGACCGGCACCGTGACGCGGGTCATGATGATCTCGCGGTAGCGGTTCTCTTCCAGGGTCTGGGTGAGGCCGGCGGCCAGCGCCAGCAGCGTCTTGCCGGTGCCGGCGCTGCCGACCAGGGTGACGAAATCCACTTCCGGATCCATGAGCAGGTTGAGGGCGAAGTTCTGTTCGCGGTTGCGGGCGCTGATGCCCCACACCGTGTGACGCGAGCCGCCGTAGTCCACCGCCGTCTCCAGCACCGCCTCGTCGTCGCGACGCTCGCGCACCAGCGCCTGGAAGCCGTTCTCGCCCGGCAGGTACAGGCATTCGTTGATGTGCCAGGACGCCACCAGCGGGCCGCGCACCCGGTAATAGTTGCGGCCGTCCTGCTGCCAGGATTCCATGCCCTCGCCGTGGGTGTCCCAGAAGTCCGACGGCAGTTCGGCGACGCCGGGGTAGAGCAGGTTGACGTCGTCCAGCACCTTGTCGTTGTAGTAGTCCTCGGCGTGGATGCCCAGCACCGCCGCCTTGATGCGCAGGTTGATGTCCTTCGACACCAGGGTGACGGTGAGGTCGGGGTGGTCGGTCTGCAGTGCCAGCGCCGTCGCCAGGATATTGTTGTCGGGCTTGTTGCCGGGCAGGGCGTCCGGCAGTGCCGAGGACAGGGTGTGGGTCTGGAAGAACAGCCGGCCGTTGTGGTCCTCGGTGTCGACCTCTGGCAGCGGCCGGTTGCTGAGCGGAATGCCCTTTTCGATGTCCTCGACGGCGACGTCCTGCATCAGCTCGTCCAGGAAGCGGCTCACCTGGCGCACGTTGCGCGCGGTCTCCGAGACACCCTTCTTGCCGGCGTCCAGTTCTTCCAGCACCACCATGGGCAGGTAGACGTCGTGTTCCTTGAAGCGGAACAGCGCCGTGGGGTCGTGCATGAGCACGTTGGTGTCGAGGATGAAGAGGCGTTTGGCGGCGGTGTCGGTGTGGATCATGCGCGTGTACGGATTCTCTGCCGGGGGGTGTTATGGCCACGGAAAGCGGGCCGACACAGCCACGGTGAGCCTCGCCGCGCTCATCCCGCCCTACGCGCGGTTGAGTTCACGGACGGCCTCGAGGGCTTCCTCGACGTGGCCGGGCACCTTGACCTTGCGCCATTCGCGGCGCAGCACGCCCTTGCCGTCGATCAGGAAGGTGCTGCGCTCGATGCCCATGACCTTGCGGCCATACATGTTCTTCTCCTTGATGACATCGAACAGGCGGCAGAGTTTCTCCTCCGGGTCGGAGATGAGGTCGAAGGGAAAACCGTGCCTGGTCTTGAAATTGTCGTGCGATTTCAGGCTGTCGCGCGACACGCCCACCACCACCGCCTTGTTGCGCCGGAATTTGGCGTAGTTGTCGCGGAAGTCTTCGCCCTCGCGGGTGCAGCCCGAGGTGTTGTCCTTGGGATAGAAGTAGAGGACCACATGCCTGCCCTTGAAATCGGACAGCTTGAACGCGCCGCCGGTTGATTCGGCGCTGAAATCCGGTACCTTCTTCCCGAGTTGCACCTTGTTCGTCTTGCTCATGACGGTTTTCCCCTTGGCCCCTTCGCAGTAAAAAAAACGAAGTCTCAGCCCTTGACCGGTTCGATCACCGCATCCAGGTTCAGCCGGTCGCAGAAATCCAGGAACTCGTCGCGCAGGCTGGCGATGTGGATGTCGGCCGGCACGTCCAGGATCATGTGCACGGAGAACATGGGCGTGCCGGTGTGGGCCGCCGCGTAGCTGGCCGTGGACAGGTCCTGGATATTGATGTTGCGCGTCGAGAAGAAATTGGCCAGGTTGTGGACGATGCCGGGATGATCCAGCGCCACCACGTCCACCGCGTAGGGCAGGTAGGCGCCCTCCAGCGGCCGCGGCTCGGTGCGCTTGAGGGTCAGGGTCATGCCCAGGCGCTCCTGCACGGCCTCGAGCTGGTTCTCCAGCTTGGCCATGGCGTTCCAGTTGCCGGTCACCAGCAGCAGCACGGCGAACTCCCCGCCCAGCACCATCATGCGGCTGTCGGCGATGTTGCAGCCGCTGTCCAGGATCCAGTGGGACAGTTCGTCGACCAGTCCGGGGCGATCCTGTCCCAGTGCCGATATGACCAGCTGGCTAGACATGTTGCCAGTGTAGCACGTCAGAGTTCCACCGCGCGCAACTGGGCGGCGGCTTCCTCCGGACTGATGGTGCTGACGAACAGGCCCGAGCCCAGCTCGAAGCCGGTCGGAATACTGGTGCGAGGGCAGATCTCCAGGTGCCAGTGGTAGCTGTCGTGGCAGTCCTCGAACTCGTTGTTGTGCGGCAGCGAGTGCAGGAAGAAATTGTACTGGGCGCCGCCGATGACGGCATCCAGGCGCGCCATGGCGCGCCGGAGCACGCATGCCAGGTCCTCGCGCTCGGCGTCGGAGATGGCGGTGAAGTCGCTGGCGTGGGTGAGCGGCAGGATGTGGATCTCCCACTCGTAGCGGCTGGCGAAGGGCTTGATGGCGACGAAATGCCGGCCGCGCTCGATGACGTACTGGCCGACGCTGATCTGGCGCCGCACGGCGCCGGAGTCGCGGTCGTAGATGGTGGCTTCGAAGGTCAGCGCCTCGTCCACCAGCGAGCAGAAGATGCACTGCCGGTTCTTCTCGAAATAGCGCCGGCTGTTGACCACCTCGTTGTAGACGTTCTCGGGCACCACCGGCATGGCGATGACCTGGCTGTGGGTGTGCGGGATGCTGGCGCCGGCCGCCGGGCCGAAGTTCTTGAACACCAATACGTACTGGATGCGCGGGTCGGCGGCATAGAGGCTCTCGATGCGGTCGCGGTACATGCCCAGCAGGGCGGTGAGGTGTGCCTCCGACATCTCGTGCAGGGCGATGCCGTGCTCGGCGTGGTCGATCATGACCTCGTGGCGACCGTAGCCGTCGATGGCCTGCTGCAGGCCGAACACCAGGTTGGTCGAGGTGCTGTCGTCGCCCAGCACCGGGTAGAGGTTCTCCACCACCCGGATCTCCCAGTCCCGCTCGTCGGGCCAGGCGGCGATGGTGGGCGGCGTCATCGCCTCGTTGCCGGTGCAGAACGGGCATTTCTCGACGTGCTTGCGGGTGTCCCGGGGGGCGGGGTCCTCGGCCTTGCGGGGCCGCATGCCCCGTGCCGTGGACACCAGCACGGATTCGCTGGGCACGATGGGGTTGATGCGGATCTCGCGCACGCCGTCGGGCTGGTCGCTCATGGCTGGTCCTCGGGGAAAACGTCCGCGCGCAAGCATACCGGCGCCCCGGCGGCTTGTCACCACGGGGCCGGAAAAGTACCATGCGTCTTGTTTTGCGTCCCGGAGATCCCCGATGTTCCATGGCAGTATGGTTGCGCTGGTCACGCCGATGCGCGAGGACGGGGCCATCGACGAGGACAGCCTGGAGGCACTGGTCGAATTCCATGTCGGCGAGGGCACCGACGCCATCGTGGCGGTCGGCACCACCGGCGAATCGGCCACCCTGGACGAGAAGGAGCACTGCGGCCTGCTCCGGCGCATCGTGGAGCTGGTGCGTGGCCGCATCCCCGTCATCGCCGGCACCGGCGCCAATTCCACCAGCGAGGCCATCGAGCTGACCCGCTGCGGCATGCAGGCCGGGGCGGACGCCTGCCTGCTGGTGACGCCCTATTACAACAAGCCCACCCAGGAAGGTCTGTACCTCCACTACAAGGCCGTGGCCGAGGCCGTGCCGGTGCCGCAGATCCTCTACAACGTGCCGGGGCGCACCGCCTGCGACCTGCTGCCGGAGACGGTCGAGCGGCTGGCGCCCATCGCCAACATCGTGGGCATCAAGGAGGCCACCGGCGACCTGGCCCGGGGCCGCGAGATCCTGGAGCGCTGCGGCGACCGGCTGGACCTGTACAGCGGCGACGACGCCACTGCCATGGAGCTGATCCTGCTGGGTGCGAAGGGCGACATTTCCGTGACCGCCAACGTGGCGCCGCGCGCCATGCACGACATGTGCGCGGCCGCCCTGGCCGGCGACCGGGCGCGGGCCGAGGCGCTGGATGCGCCGCTGCGTTCCCTGCACCGCGACCTGTTCATCGAATCCAGCCCCATCCCGGTGAAGTGGGCCCTGCACGAAATGGGCTTCATTCCGCCGGGGCTGCGGCTGCCCCTGACACCGTTGTCGGCCGCCTGCCACGACACCGTGCGCGCCGCCCTGCGCGAGGCCGGCGTGGCGGCGCTGACCGACACCTGAAGCCGATCCCTGGAAAATCCATGCATGAGACCCTGAATCGCTGCCGACTGCCCGTGGCGCTGCTGGTGCTGGCGCTGCTGGGCGGCTGCGGCACCCTCGACAAACTGTTCCCGGACCGCAGTCAGGACTACAAGAAGGCCAGGCCCGCCGCCCCGCTGGACGTGCCGCCCGACCTGGTGACCACCACCCTGGGCGACGCCCTGGTGGTCGGCAAGACGCCCGCCACCCTGTCGGGCTACACCAGCGCGCAACAGCGCGCGGAAGTGTCCGGGGCCAGCAAGGTGTTGCCGAAGCTGGACAATATCCGCCTGCAACGCGACGGCAACCGCATGTGGCTGGTGGTGCCGGGCGACCCCGAGGCGGTCTGGAACAAGGCGCGCGAGTTCTGGCTGGAGCAGGGCTTTCTGATCGAGCGCGAGGACCCGGTGGCCGGCTACCTGGAGACCAACTGGGTGGAGAACCGCGCAGCCATTCCCAAGGGCATCATCCGCAACGTCATCGGCCGGGTCTTCGACCAGGCCTATTCCTCCGCCTTCCGCGACCGCTACCGCATGCGCCTGGAGCGCGGCGAGCAGCCCGGCACCACCGAGATCTATATCACGCACCAGGGCCTGGAGGAGCAGTACCAGGGCGACGCGAACGACGTGACGACCACCAAGTGGTACCCGCGGCCCTCGGACCCGGCGCTGGAATCGGCCATGCTCAAGCACCTGATGGTGTTCCTCGGCATGCCCGAGGAACGTGCCGCCGAACAGGTGGCGGGCAAGCCGGTGCCCCGGGCGGCGCGGGCCGAACTGGTGCGCGAGGAGGGCGAGGGTACGGACCTCGTCGTACACGAGGACTATGCGCGTGCCTGGCGCAGCGTCGGTGTCGCCCTGGACCGGGTCGGTTTCGCCGTCGAGGACCGCGACCGCGCCGCGGGCATCTACTACGTGCGCTACAACGATCCGCTGAAAGGGCAGAACAAGGGCCTGCTGTCGAAACTGGCGTTCTGGTCGAAGGACGAACATAAGCCCGACCGCTACCGCATCAAGCTGCTGGACGAAGGCACGGCCACCCGCGTGCGGGTTCAGAACGAGGCCGGTGAGCCGGAACGGTCGAAGACGGCCGGGCGCATCCTCACCCTGTTGTACGAGCAGTTGAGGTAGGCTTGCGCTTCGCCTCGCTGGGCAGCGGCAGCCGCGGCAACGCCACGCTCGTCGAGGCCGGCGCCACCCGCCTGCTGGTGGACTGCGGTTTTTCCTGCATCGAGGTGGAGAAGCGCCTGGCCCGGCTCGGCTGCGAGGCGGCGCAGCTCGACGCCATCCTGGTCACCCACGAGCACAGCGATCACATCGGCGGCGTCGAGCGGCTGGCGCGCAAGTACGGTCTCGGCGCCTGGATGACGCCGGGCACGGCTGCCGCCGCCCGCATCGGCGACCCCGCCGTGGTGCGTCATTTCTCCAGCCACGAGCCCTTCGCCATCGGTGACCTCGAGATCCATCCCCTGCCGGTGCCGCACGATGCCCGCGAGCCCTGCCAGTTCGTGTTCTCGGATGGCCGCTGCCGCACCGGCCTGCTGACCGACGTCGGCAGCATCACCAGCCACATGCTGCGCTCGCTGCAGGCGCTCGACGCGCTGGTGCTGGAGTGCAACCACGACCCGCGGATGCTGGCCGACGGCCCCTATCCGCCGCGCCTGAAGGCGCGCGTGGGCGGGGACTACGGCCACCTCAGCAACGCACAGGCGGCCGGCCTGCTGGGGCGCCTCGATCTGGGCCGCCTGCAGCATTTGGTGGCCGCCCACCTCAGCGAGAAGAACAACCGCCCGGCGCTGGCGCGCGCGGCGCTGGCGCCGGTACTGGGCTGCCGCGAGGCCGAAGTCGAGGTGGCCGGCCAGGACAGCGGCTTCGGCTGGCGCGAACTCCGCCCC
>JALSRI010000065.1 GCA_026984835.1 Thiohalobacter sp.
GGGGGCGGCCTGTACCGTCCCTGGCGCTTCCAGTATCATTCCCGCCTCCCTGTCCAACTGCCGATCCTGAGACGCGTTCATGCTGCAACTGCCGGGTGGTCCAGCCTTTTCCGCCTTCCGAACCGAAAAACTGCTGGGCCGTATCCGCGAGCGGGTAGCGGCGGTTCAGACGCTGACGGCCGCTTTCGTCCACTTCGTCGACCTGGAGCAGGAACTGGACGACCATCAGCGCCGGGTGCTGGAACGGCTGCTCGACTACGGCGGCGAGCCGCTGCCGGCGCCGGCCTGCGCCCACAGCCTGTGGGTGGTGCCGCGCATCGGCACCATTTCGCCCTGGTCCAGCAAGGCCACGGACATCGCCCTGAACTGCGGCGTCAACCGCCTGCACCGACTGGAACGCGGCATCCGCTACGACCTGGTGCCGGCGGCCGGCGCCCGGTTGTCGGACCAGGACCTGGCCGCCATCCTGCCGCTGCTGCACGATCGCATGACCGAGTCGGTGCTGACCAGCGGCGACGACGCCGCGGCGCTGTTCGAGCAGTCCGAACCGGCACCGCTGACGACGGTCGACATCCTCGGCCAGGGCCGCGTCGCCCTGGAGATCGCCAACCGCGAGCTGGGACTGGCCCTGTCCGACGACGAGATCGACTACCTGGTGGACAGCTTCACCGCGCTCGGCCGCGACCCCACCGACGTCGAACTCATGATGTTTGCCCAAGCCAACTCCGAGCACTGCCGGCACAAGATCTTCAACGCCAACTGGGTGATCGACGGCTGCCGCCAGGACAAGACCCTGTTCGGCATGATCAAGGCCACCTACGAGGCCAGCCCGGACGGCGTGCTGTCGGCCTACCACGACAACGCCGCCGTGCTGGCCGGCAACCCGGTGCGGCGTTTCCTGGCCGACACCACCAGCGGCGTCTACACCGAGTGCGAGGAAGACGCCCACATCCAGATCAAGGTCGAAACCCACAACCACCCGACCGCCATCTCGCCCTTCCCGGGTGCCGCCACCGGTTCCGGCGGTGAGATCCGCGACGAGGGCGCCACCGGCCGCGGCGGCCGGCCCAAGGCCGGCCTGTGCGGCTTCTCGGTGTCCAACCTGCGCATCCCCGGTTTCGAGCAGCCCTGGGAGACCGACCACGGGCGGCCGGCGCGCATCGTCTCGGCGCTGGACATCATGGTCGAGGGGCCGCTGGGCGCGGCCGCCTTCAACAACGAGTTCGGCCGCCCCAACCTGTGCGGCTACTTCCGCACCTACGAGGAACGGGTGCCCGGACCCGCCGGCGAAGAGCTGCGCGGCTACCACAAGCCCATCATGATCGCCGGCGGTTATGGCAACATCCGCGCCGGCCACATCGAGAAACGCGAGATTCCGCCCGGTGCGCCCATCGTGGTGCTGGGCGGGCCGGCCATGCTCATCGGCCTGGGCGGCGGCGCCGCCTCCTCGGTGGCCAGCGGCGCCAGCTCCGAGGACCTGGACTTCGCCTCCGTGCAGCGCGGCAACCCGGAGATGGAGCGCCGCGCCCAGGAGGTCATCGACCGCTGCTGGGCCATGGGCGACGCCAACCCCATCCTGTCCATCCACGACGTCGGCGCCGGCGGCCTGTCCAATGCGGTGCCGGAGCTGGTCAACGACAGCGGCCGCGGTGGCCGCTTCGAGCTGCGCGCCATCCCCAACGACGAGCCCGGCATGTCGCCCATGCAGATCTGGTGCAACGAGTCGCAGGAGCGCTACGTGCTGGCCATCGATCCGGCGCGGCTGGACGACTTCCTGGCCCTGTGCGAGCGCGAGCGCTGTCCGGCCGAGGTGCTGGGCGAGGCCACCGAGGAACAGCGCCTGGTGGTGGGCGACGGCCAGTTTGACAACACGCCCATCGATCTGCCGCTGTCGCTGCTGCTCGGCAAACCGCCCAAGATGCTGCGCGACGTGCATCACCGCACCTTCCCCAAGCCGGAGCTCGCGCGCCCCGATGACCTGCGCGAGGCCGCCTACCGGGTACTGCGCCTGCCGGCGGTGGCGTCCAAGGGTTTCCTGATCACCATCGGCGACCGTTCCATCACCGGCCAGGTGGCGCGCGACCAGATGGTCGGTCCCTGGCAGGTGCCGGTGGCCGACGTGGCCGTCACCTGCGCCGACTTCCACGGCCACCGCGGCGAGGCCATGGCCATGGGCGAGCGCACGCCGGTGGCCCTCACCCACCCGGCGGCCTCCGGCCGCATGGCGGTGGGCGAGGCCATCACCAACATCGCCGCGGCGCGCATCGAGCACCTGTCGAAGGTGCGCCTGTCGGCCAACTGGATGGCCGCCGCCGGCCACCCGGGCGAGGACGCGGCGCTGTTCGACACCGTGAAGGCGGTGGGCGAGGAACTCTGTCCGCGGCTCGGCATCGCCATCCCGGTGGGCAAGGACTCGCTGTCCATGAAGACGGTGTGGCAGGAAGACGGCGAGGAGCGCGCCGTCACCGCGCCGCTGTCGTTGATCGTGACGGCCTTCGCGCCGGTCGCGGATGTGCGCGACACCCTCACGCCGCAGCTGCGCACCGACTGCGGCGACACCGACCTGGTGCTGGTGGACCTGGGCAAGGGCCGCAACCGGCTGGCCGCCTCGGCGCTGGCGCAGGTGTACAAGCAGGTCGGTCACCATGCGCCCGACCTCGACGACCCGGATGCGCTCCGTGCCTTCTTCGAGGCCGTGCAGGACCTGCGCGGCGACGACCTGCTGCTGGCCTACCACGACCGCGCCGACGGCGGCCTGTTCGCCACCCTGTGCGAAATGGCCTTCGCCGGCCACTGCGGCCTGGACGTGGCGCTGGACGAACTCGGCGACGACGCCCTGGCGGCGCTGTTCAGCGAGGAGCTGGGCGCCGTGCTGCAGGTGCGCCACTGCGACACCGACACCGTGCTGGCGGTGCTGCGCGAGGCCGGCCTGGGCCGTCACAGCCACGTCATCGGCTGCGTCGGCAGCGATGACCGTCTGCGCATCAGCGCCGGCGGTCATGGCCTGCTGGACGAGGCGCGCATCGACCTGCAGCGTGCCTGGGCCGAGACCAGCTACCGCATGCAGGCGCTGCGCGACGACCCGGACTGCGCGCGCGAGGAATTCGACAGCCTGCTGGACGGCGCGGACCCCGGCATCCAGCCGCTGTTGACCTTCGATCCAGGGGACGACCCGGCCGCACCCATGATCGGCAGCGGCGTCCGGCCGCCGCTCGCCATCCTGCGCGAGCAGGGGGTCAACGGCCACCTGGAGATGGCGGCCGCCTTCCACGCCGCCGGCTTCGATTGCCGCGACCTGCACATGAGCGACATCATCGAGGGACGGGTGACCCTGGACGGCTTCAGCGGCCTGGTGGCCTGCGGCGGCTTCTCCTACGGCGACGTGCTGGGCGCGGGCCAGGGCTGGGCCAAGTCCATCCTGTTCAACGCCCGCGCCCGCGACCAGTTCCAGGCCTTCTTCGAACGCGGCGATTCCTGGGGCCTGGGCGTGTGCAACGGCTGCCAGATGCTGTCCGGCCTGCGCGACCTGATTCCCGGCGCCGGCCACTGGCCGCGCTTTCTGCGCAACCGCTCGGAGCAGTTCGAGGCGCGTTTCCTGATGGTCGAGGTGCCGGAATCACCCTCCCTGCTGCTGGACGGCATGGCCGGCTCGCGGTTGCCGGTGGTGGTCGCCCACGGCGAGGGACGGGCCGGTTTCGGCAGCGACGGCCAGGCCGTGCAGGCGCTGGAGCGCGGCCTGGTGGCGTTGCGCTACGTCGACCACCACGGCAGCGCCACCGAGCGCTATCCCTTCAATCCCAATGGCTCGCCGCACGGCATCACCGGCCTGACCACGGAGGACGGCCGCTTCACCATCATGATGCCGCACCCCGAACGTGTGTTCCGCACCCTGCAGCACTCCTGGCACCCGGACGACTGGGAAGAGCACGGTCCCTGGATGCGCCTGTTCCGCAACGCGCGTCGCTGGCTGGGCTGAGCATCTCCCCTCGCGTCTGCCGCCCGGCCGCCGTGATCGATTTGTGATGAATGGCCGCGCGACGCCGGCCTATACTGGGTGCAGGCGGTGGTGTGACCGGCCTTGCCGCGTGGAACCCGGGCCGGCGCCGGCGGTCTCAATCGAAAGCGTACGACGGGGTGGCAACTCATGGTATGGATCAAGAACGGCGGTGGCCTGACGGCGTCCGATGTCACGCCCGAAGCGGTGTATCGCCAGCGGCGCCGTTTCATGCAGGCCGGCGCGGCCATGCTGGGTTCGGCGCTGGCCACGTCCTGGCTGCCGGCCGAAGCCCGGGTCAGCCTGGGCGAGCCGAAGCCCGGTCCGTTCTCCACCGACGAGGACAAGACGCCGTTCGACGACGTCACCGGCTACAACAATTTCTACGAATTCGGCACCGGCAAGCGCGACCCGGCCCGCTACGCAGATCGTCTCAGGACAGATCCCTGGTCGGTCGCCATCGAGGGCGAGTGCGAGAAGCCAAGCACCCTGGCGCTGGAGGATCTGCTCAAACCTCACGCTTTCGAGGAACGCATCTACCGCCTGCGCTGCGTCGAGGGCTGGTCCATGGTCATTCCCTGGATCGGTTTTCCGCTGGGCGACCTGCTCAAGCGGTTCCAGCCCACCTCGAAGGCGAAGTACGTGGAGTTCCAGACGCTCTACGACCCCAAACAGATGCCGGGTCAGCGCCGCGCGGTACTGGACTGGCCCTACGTCGAGGGCCTGCGCATGGACGAGGCCCTGCACCCGCTGACCATCCTGGCGGTGGGCCTGTACGGCCAGGTGCTGCCCAACCAGAACGGCGCGCCGCTGCGCCTGGTGGTGCCCTGGAAATACGGCTTCAAGAGCATCAAATCGATCGTCAGGATCCGCTTTCGCGAGACGCAGCCGACCAGTTCCTGGATGAAGGCGGCGCCGCGCGAGTACGGCTTCTATTCCAACGTCAACCCCGACGTGCCGCATCCGCGCTGGAGCCAGAAGCGCGAACGCCGCATCGGCGAGTTCCGCAAGCGCAGGACGCTGATGTTCAACGGCTACGGCGAACAGGTGGCGTCGCTGTATGCGGGCATGGATCTCAGGAAATATTTCTGATTACAGGGTGGTTTTACGTAGGTAGGGGGAGCGGAGCGAACCCCACCGTTTTTCACCGCGGTGGCGGTGACCGGGCCCTTCGTCTGGAAGGTGATGCTGCGTGGGCAGGGTGAGCTCGTGGGCCAGGCCGCCGAACGGTTATGGTGGGGTGCG
>JALSRI010000066.1 GCA_026984835.1 Thiohalobacter sp.
CGCTTTACATGAAACAGCGGTGGTTGAAACCTGTCGTCTTCCTGCTCTGCCTGCTGCCGCTGGCGGTTCTGGGGTGGCAGGGCTACACCGATCGACTCGGCGCCAACCCCATCGAGACCATCACCCACGCCAGCGGCGACTGGACGCTGCGCTTCCTGCTGCTGACCCTGTTGATGACGCCCCTCAAACGTCACTTCGGCCGGGGCTGGCCGGTGCGCATCCGCCGCATGCTGGGCCTGTTCGCTTTCTTCTATGCGACCCTGCACCTGTTCACCTACCTGTGGCTGGACCAGTTCTTCGACTGGGGCGAGATCGTGCTGGACATCCTCGACCGCCCCTTCATCACCGTCGGCATGCTCGCCTGGGCGCTGCTGGTGCCGCTGGCGGCGACCTCCAACCGCTACATGACACGCCGCCTCGGCCGGCGCTGGAAGGCGCTGCACCGCCTGGCCTACGTCGTGCCGGCGCTCGGCGTCCTGCATTTCTGGTGGCTGGTGAAGGCGGACGTGCGGGAGCCGCTGGTGTATGGCGTCGTGCTGGCCCTGTTGCTGCTGCTGCGGCTTCCGGCCCGCCGCCAGGCAAGACGGGCGGCGGCCTGACATCGACCCGGCGACCCACGCCATCCTTCAACTCCGTTACTTCCCCCGGTGCAACTTGTACCACCAAGTTTATGGCATACGATGCCATTATGAACGCAAGGATGCTGTTCTACTACAAGCAGACTCGTGGCGCATTGATTGTCGAGATGGTGATCTGGCAGCTTCCGCAACGTTGCGCGGAACGTCCCCACGGACTCAAGTACCGGCTGTTCTGCGGCACGGCGCAACGTTCCATCGTGCGGTACGACAACGAGACGGGCAAGGGTGACCACCGCCACATCGGTGACCCCGAGGAAAGCCATACGTTCGTGCCGGTGGACCGGCTGATTGAGGATTTTCGCAACGATTGCTCGCGGCTGGCGGGCTGGGAAGGGGAATGATGAGGCGACTGGTGATTGAAATACTGCATTCCAGCGAGGACGCCCTGAACGCCTTCAAAGAGACGTGGCGAGAGGCCGAACAGGGCGGGTCGCGGACACCCAGGCTGGCCTTTGGCCGCATTCGGGACCTGTTTTCCACCATAACGGAAAGAAGGCTGGAACTGCTGCGCCATGTCGCGACCCGGCCGGGCGAACTCAACACCCGGCAACTGGCGATATCACTCGGTCGTGATTACAAGAACGTCCATACCGACGTGGCCGCGCTGGCGGAGCCGGGTCTGCTGGAAAAGGATGAGCGAGGGCGGTTGAGCGTACCATTCGACGAAATCGTCATTCACGCCGGCCTGACTCATGCGGCGTGATGGGGGCAGATCCTACTTGGCCGTTCCGCTTCGTTTGAGAGGTGGCCGCCGGACGGTTAGGGTGGGGTTCCCTTCGGTCACCCCACCCTACGCGTTCGTCGGGGCGCCATCCATGTCAACCGTAGGGTGGGGTGAGCAAAGCGAACCCCACCGCAATGCCGGTGCGGCGGACACCGCGGCGTGGACCCGGATCGCTTCGTTCCGGGGTGTCATTGCAGCCGCTTGTACTTGATGCGGTGGGGCTGGTCGGCGTCCTCGCCCAGGCGGCGCCTGCGGTCGGCCTCATAGTCGGCGTAGTTGCCCTCGAACCATTCCACGTGGCTGTCGCCCTCGAAGGCGAGGATGTGGGTGGCGATGCGGTCCAGGAACCAGCGGTCGTGGGAGATGACCACGGCGCAGCCGGGGAAGTCGAGCAGGGCTTCTTCCAGGGCGCGCAGGGTTTCCACGTCCAGGTCGTTGGTGGGCTCGTCGAGCAGCAGCAGGTTGCCGCCGCTTTTCAGCAGCTTGGCCAGGTGCACGCGGTTGCGCTCACCGCCGGACAGGTCGCCGACGCGCTTCTGCTGGTCGGTGCCGCTGAAGTTGAAGCGCGACACGTAGGCACGCGAATTGACCTCGTATTTGCCGACGGTGATGATGTCCTGGCCGTCGGAGATTTCCTCCCACACGGTCTTGTCCGGGTCCAGGGCGTCGCGGCTCTGGTCCACGTAGGCGATCTGCACGGTCTCGCCGATGCGCAGCTCGCCGTCGTCGACGGATTCCTGCCCCGTCATCATGCGGAACAGGGTGGTCTTGCCGGCGCCGTTGGGGCCGATGATGCCGACGATGCCGCCGCGCGGCAGGTTGAACGACAGGCCGTCGATCAGCAGCCGGTCGCCGAAGCCCTTCCGGATGCCGTTGGCCTCGATAACCAGGTCGCCCAGGCGCGGGCCCGGCGGGATGTAGAGTTCCTTGGTCTCGTTGCGCTTCTGGGTCTCCTGCGAGGCCAGTTCCTCGAAGCGCGCCAGGCGCGCCTTGCTCTTGGCGTGGCGGCCCTTGGGGTTGCTGCGCACCCATTCCAGCTCCGCCTTCATGGCCTTCATGCGCGCGGTCTCGGCGCGCTCTTCCTGTTCCAGGCGCTGCTCCTTCTGCTCCAGCCAGGAGGAATAGTTGCCCTCCCAGGGGATGCCGTGGCCGCGGTCCAGCTCCAGGATCCAGCCGGCCACGTTGTCGAGGAAGTAGCGGTCGTGGGTGACCGCCACCACGGTGCCGGGGTACTCGTGCAGGAAGCGCTCCAGCCAGGCCACGCTCTCGGCGTCCAGGTGGTTGGTGGGCTCGTCCAGTAGCAGCATGTCGGGCTTGGACAGCAGCAGCCTGCACAGGGCCACGCGGCGCTTCTCGCCGCCGGACAGCTTGCTGACATCGGCGTCCCAGGGCGGCAGGCGCAGGGCGTCGGCGGCGATTTCCAGGGTGCGTTCCAGGTCGTGGCCGTTGGTCGCCTGCAAGAGGTTCTCCAGCTTCGCCTGTTCGGCCGCCAGGGCGTCGAAGTCGGCGTCCGGCTCGGCGTAGGCGGCATAGACCTCGTCCAGGCGTTTCTGCGCCTCGGTGATGTCGGACAGCGCTTCCTCGACGTTGCCGCGCACGTCCTTGCTCTCGTCGAGCTGCGGCTCCTGCGGCAGGTAGCCGACCTTGATGCCCGGCTGCGGCCGCGCCTCACCCTGGATGTCGGTGTCGAGGCCGGCCATGATGCGCAGCAGGGTGGACTTGCCGGAGCCGTTCAGGCCCAGCACGCCGATCTTGGCGCCGGGGAAGAAGGACAGGGAAATGTCGCGCAGGATCTCGCGCTTGGGCGGCACCACCTTGCCGACCTGGTTCATGGTGTAGACGTACTGGGCCATGGTCTCGCTTCGTGAGAAAAACAAGGCGCCATTATAGCCTCGTCACGGCCGCCGGGTAGGGATAACGGCAGAAGACGGTGGGGAATCCCCGCCCATCCCCTCAAGCCGCGCGGCGGTCCGCCGTTATGCCGGCTTGCCGGGCCGGACAGACGCAAAGGGGGAAGGGATCATGCCTGCAGTGACAGCCATCAGGGAGCACGAGCCGCCGGCGCGGCGGCTGGCCTGCCCGCGCGCGCGCCGGCTGACCGCCTTCTTCCGCGACCCGGCCCAGTTCGATTTCCTGGCCGCGCGGGTGCTGCCCGAGGCGCTGGACCGGGGTGGCCTGGTGCGGGTCTGGTCGGCGGGCTGCGCCAGCGGCGAGGAGGCCTGGTCCATCGCCATGCAGGCCGTCGAGGCGCTGCCGCCCGGCGCCGGGCTGCGGGTGCTGGGCACCGATATCGACGCCGCTGCCATCGAAGCCGCCCGCCGTGGCGTCTACCGGACCGAGGGCATCACCGGCATGAGCCGGGCGCGCTACCTGCGCTGGTTCCGGCCCGAGGGGGGCGGCGGCCGGGCGGCCATCTGCGCCCGCCTGCGGCGGGCGGTGCTGTTCCGGCACCAGGACCTGCTGCAGCCGTGGCAGACAGGGCTGCCTTTCGACGCTATATTCTGCCGTAACGTGATGATCTACCTCGATGGCGAGGCGCGCCGCCGGCTGTACGAAGGCTACGCCGACAGCCTGCATCCGGGCGGCTACCTGTTTCTCGGCCGCGCCGACCCGGCGCCGGGCCGGCGCTTCGAATCCGTCACGGACACCATCTTCCGCAGGCGCCGCTGATCCCCGGCGGCGCCCCGACTGCCCGGGGGGCGAGCGTTGCCGGCATCACTGTGCGTCTATATCGGCGAGGCCCTGGCCCGCTATGGATTCGGCGAGGGCCATCCCTTCGGTCCCGACCGCATGGACGCCTTCTGGCGGCGCGCGGTGGCGCAGGGGCTCGATGCCCGGGTACGGTTGTGCGAGCCGGTCATGGCGACGGTCGACGACCTGCTGCGTTTCCACACTGCCGATTACGTCGAGCGCGTGCGGCGCCAGTCGCTGACCGGCGTGGGCTACCTGGACCAGGGCGACACGCCGGCCTTCACCGGCGTGTTCGAGGCCGCCTGCACCGTGGTCGGCACCGTGCTGGACGCCGTGCAGCGTATCGTTGCGGGCGATACGGCCCGCGCCTTCGTGCCCATCGCCGGCCTGCACCACGCCCGCCGCGACGGCGCCGCCGGCTTCTGCGTGTTCAACGACTGCGGCGTGGCCATCGAGACCCTGCGCGCCGTGCACGGCATCCGCCGGGTAGCCTACGTCGACATCGACGCCCACCACGGCGACGGCGTGTTCTACGCCTTCGAGGACGACCCCGACCTGATTTTCGCCGACCTGCACGAGGACGGCCGCTTTCTCTACCCCGGCACCGGCGCTGCCGCCGAGACCGGCCGCGGCCCGGCCGCCGGCACCAAGCTCAACCTCCCCCTGCCGCCGGACGCCGGCGACGATGCCTTCCTCGCCGCCTGGGAGCGGGCCGAAGCCCACATCGAGGCCGGCAAGCCGGAGTTCATCCTGTTCCAGTGCGGCGCCGACAGCCTGGTCGGCGACCCCATCACCCACCTGCGCTACACCGAGGCCGCCCACCGCCACGCCGCCGAACGCCTGCGCGCCCTGGCCGACCGCCACTGCGACGGTCGCCTGCTGGCCCTGGGCGGCGGCGGCTACAACCGCGACAACCTGGCCCGCGCCTGGACGGCGGTGGTGGCGGCGCTGGCGTGATGGTCGTGGATGACAGGAAAAGAGATGGCCACGGAAAGCACGGAAAGCACGGAAACCCCTTTGTGTGCACTTCGTGCGGCCCGGTGATTGCGTTCACCGGGGCATCATCTTCGCCGGTAGGGTGGGGTGAGCGCAGCGAACCCCACCACAAGGATGGCGCGGCGGACACCGCCGGTTGGACAGCCACGGAAAACACGGAAAAAATAACCCTGTCCGTGTTTTCCGTGCTTTCCGTGGCCATCCCATTCTTTTGGCATGCGGCCTAACCCCCGCCTCCCTACAACAACGGCCGGCAATCCAGTATCATTCGGCCTCCCACAACGCCAGCCGGAAAGCCGAATGTTCAGCAAAGACATGACCATAGCCGGGTTCGACGACGAGCTCGCCGCCGCCATCGCCGCCGAGGAACGGCGCCAGGAAGAGCACATCGAGCTGATCGCCTCCGAGAACTACACCAGCCCGCGGGTCATGGAGGCGCAGGGGTCGGTGCTGACCAACAAGTACGCCGAGGGCTACCCGGGCAAGCGCTACTACGGCGGCTGCGAGTACGTCGACATCGCCGAGCAGCTCGCCATCGACCGGGCGAAGGAACTGTTCGGCGCCGACTACGCCAACGTGCAGCCGCATTCCGGCTCGCAGGCCAACGCCGCCGTGTACCTGGCGCTGTGCCAGCCGGGCGACACCATCCTGGGCATGAGCCTGGCCGACGGCGGCCACCTCACCCACGGCTCCAGGGTGAATTTCTCCGGCAAGGTGTTCAACGCCGTGCAGTACGGCCTCGATCCCGACAGCGGCGAGATCGACTACGCACAGATGGAAGCGCTGGCGCAGGAGCACAAGCCGAAGGTCGTGGTGGCCGGTTTCTCCGCCTATTCGAGGGTGGTGGACTGGGAACGCTGCCGGCGCATCGCCGACGCGGTGGGCGCGTACCTGTTCGTGGACATGGCGCACGTCGCCGGCCTGGTGGCCACCGGCCACTATCCCAGCCCGGT
>JALSRI010000067.1 GCA_026984835.1 Thiohalobacter sp.
AGCCACTGCCTGAGAGCGAACTCGATCAACGGCCGTCTGCCGGGATCAATCGGGTCAATGGGGTCAGACTCGATTGATCTGACTCCATTGATTCAGGGTGAGGGCGGCGCTGAATACGAGCAGAGTGGCGGCCAGGACGGTCAGGGCCTCGGCCATGGTTACGCCGAACAGCAGCTCGGGGGTGTAGCCGCAGGCGTCCTGAACCTGGAACATCCACGGCAGCCACCGGTCCAGCGCGAACCAGGGGGGCAGACCGGCGTCGAAGGTGCAACTGCCTTCGATGAAGCCGCGTTCGGTGCCGAGCAGCCGCCAGGACCGTTCCAGCAGACCGGCCATCAGCACAGTGGTGAGGCCGTGCGCCAGCAGGCGCAGGAGCGGCCGGCGCCGCACGGCCAGCGCGATCAGGGCCAGCACGATGACACCCAGGGTCCAGATGCGCACATGGATGCACAGCACGCAGGGGTAGTAGTCGAGCGCATACTGGTAGTACAGCGCCGTGGCCTCCATGGCGACGCCCAACGCGATCAGGCCCAGCCACCAGGCGGGGCCGCGGGCGATACGGTCGAGTCTGTCCGACAGGGGCATGGCGTGGTCCTCGGGGCGGTGTGTATGCCGGTTCGTCCTGGAGTATATTGCACTGGACGACGCAATGGGGTCCAACCTTGACTGTTCCATTTCCCTGGCTGGCGCTGCCTGCCCGGCCGATCGGCGCCGGGTTCGGTTTCTTTCTCACCCTGATCGGCGTCGGGGCGGGGGCGGGCTTCCTGTGGCCGACCCGCTGACGCAGCGCTACGACGTGGCGGTCGTCGGCAGCGGGGCCGGCGGCGGCACGCTGGCCTGGGCGCTTGCACGCCACGGACGCAAGGTGTTGCTGATCGAGCAGGGTGATCACCTGCCCGCGGAGCCGGACAACGCCACCGACGCCGGCGTGTTCGGCAACAAGTACTGTACCCGTGAGCCAATGGACATATGCGGCCGGCGCCATGACTTTCCGGTGCATGCCTATGTCGGCGGCCAGACCAAGCTGTACGGAGCGGCTCTCTACCGTTTTCGGGAGGCCGACTTCGGGACACTGCAGTTTCCGGACGGCGTCTCGCCGGCCTGGCCGCTGGGCTACGGAGAACTCGAGCCCTGGTACTGCGAGGCGGAGAAGCTGTATCGGGTGCACGGGGCGGCGCATGACGACCCTACGGAGCCGCCGCGCTCCTGCGACTTCCCGTTTCCGGCCGTCGAACACGAACCTGTCGTGGCCCGCCTGGTGCAACGCCTGCGCCGCCAGGGCCTGCACGTCAGCGCCATACCCAAGGCCATCGACCTGCACAGCACCGGCAACTGCAGGCTGTGCACCACTTGCGACGCCTACGCCTGCCCCACGCACGGCAAGCTGGACACGGAGGTCGCCTGCATACGTCCGGCGCTGGCAACCGGCAACCTCACCCTGCTCACCGGCGCCCGGTGCCAGCGCCTGCTTACCAGCGGGGACGGACGCCGTGTGACCGGCATGGAGCTGGACTACCGGGGTCAGACGCGATCGGTGGAAGCCGACATCCACGTCGCAGCCTGTGGGGTGGTGCACTCGCCGGCCCTGCTGCTGCGTTCGGCCAGTGCCGCCCATCCCGATGGCCTGGCCAACTCTTCCGGCCTGGTGGGACGCTACCTGTGTGGCCACAACGCTTCGTTCTTTTTCCTGCCGGGCCTGAAACCGGTGCCGGCGCTGCACCAGAAGACCTTCGCCGTGCATGATTTCTACCTCGGCGACAGAGGCTTTCCCTACCCGATGGGCGTCTTGCAGGCCGCCGGGCGCATGCCCGTGTGGCAGCACGTGGACGGCTGGCAGAAACCGGTGGCGGAGTTCATCGGCCGGCGCAGCCTGATGTGCTTCATCATGAGCGAGATATGGCCTGATCCGGACAACCGCGTCAGACTGGCCGCGGACGGTGCCGTGCAAGTGGATTTCCGCCCCAACAATGTCAGGGCCTTCCGGCGCCTGCGCTCGCGCTTCATGAGCATCTTCCGCCGGGCCGGCTATCCCGCCGTCCTCAGTTCACGCCACCCCGGGATCGGCATCCCCTGGCATCCCGTGGGTACGCTGCGCTTCGGGACGGACCCGGCCACCTCGGTGCTGGATACCTGGTGCCGGGCGCACGACGTCGACAACCTGTATGTGGTCGACAGCTGCTTTCTGCCTTCGGCTGGCGCCGTCAACACGTCGCTGACGGTCATGGCGCAGGCGTTGCGCGTGGGCGACCGCATCCACCGCCAGTTAGAGGCGCGCTAGCCGCCGCCCGGCGCCGGACCGCCCGCGCCGCTGTGGCGGTACAGCGCGTACAGGTAGGGCCGTGGTTCACCGGACGGGTTGGTGAAGGTGTAGTCCTCGTGGCACAGCAGTTCGAATTCCGGCCCGAGGCGCCGCGACAGTTCGGCGAGCGAGTACCGGTGCACGTCCAGGCCGGCGCAGCGGGCCGCGCCCGCAGTCGAGAACTCCGCCAGCAGCACCCGCCCCCCGGGACGCAGCGCCTGGCGCAGGTTGCGGAAATAGCCGGCGATGTCGGCCTCGTCGCGCAGGAAGTGCAGCACTGCCCGGTCGATCCAGACGTCGGCGGCCGGGAGGCCGTCCGGCAGCGGCCGGGCGATGTCGTGGCGCAGCCAGGTGAGCCGGTCCGGCCGCGTGCCGATGCGCTGCCGCAGGCGCTCCAGCGCGGTGTCGCTGATGTCGTTGAGAATGAGCCGGTATCCCCGTTCCAGCAAGGCATCGACCAGCACGGACGTGCCCGCGCCGGGCACGAACACCCGGCCACCGGCAGCCTCGGGAATGCGGTCGAGGAACTTCAGTGTCTGCGACGCGTCGTCCTCGTACCAGCCGAGCTCGGCGTCGTCGCGGCCGGCGAAGATCCGGTTCCAGTGGCGGTCGGTGGTCATGGGCCGGGCCTGCGTTGCGACCGTCAGGGATGCGCGATGGGCCTGTCGGTGAACAGGTAGTCCTTCAGCTCCTTGTCGAAGGCCGGATCGCGGCGCCGTATCCATTCCAGCAGCATGGCGGCGTGTTCCTTTTCCTCGTCGCGGTTGTGGGCCAGGATGGCCTTGAGTCCGGCATCAGTGCAGGCGTCGACGCGCTGGTTGTACCAGTCGACCGCCTCCAGTTCCTCCATCAGCGAGACGATCGCGCGGTGCAGGTCGCGGGTCTCTGCGGACAGTTCTTCCAGGGGCTCGTGGTATCCTTCGTTGGCCATGTGGTTCTCCCGGGTTCGGTGGATTGCTCCGGTGATGGCGGGAACAGCCGCCGGTACAACGGCGCTGCCTCGCGCAATGCCCTGTCGCACCAGGACGGCAGGTCGAGTGCTTCGCTGTCCAGACTGTCGAGAAAATTCTTTGCCCGCAGCCCGAGTTCCGTGTCGCCCTGCATCACCAGGCGACGCTGGAACACCAGGGTGTCGGGATCCTCGCGGCGCCCCGCCAGCACCAGGAAATCGTACAGGGACGCTTCGATGGACAGGTCGGGCGGCCCGCCGCCAGCCTGCGCCGACAGGCGGCCGCCGGCCAGCGTCAGGCGGTAGCCGACGCCGGCATCGCGCACCCGGATGGCGAGGCTGCGACCGGCCAGGAACCCAAGCTCGCCCGCGGCCAGCGGCGCCGCCAGCACCCGGTTCAGCGCCGCCGCCAGCAGGCGCGAATGGAGCCCGCCGGACAGCAGCGCCAGGGGCGCCGCCAGCGGCGCGGGTAGCGGCCGGGCGGACGCGGCCATCAGCCCTGGATGCGGTGGGCCGGCAGGAATTCCGGCATCTCCCCGAGGTCGCGGAACTTGTTGTAGACGTTGTTCAGATGAGTGCGCAGGGTGGCGCGGCTGATCGACAAGGCGCGGCAGATCTCGGAATTGGAGATGCCGCGGATGATGAAGGAGATCACCTCCGTCTCGCGCCGCGTCAGCCCCTTGCGCCGGTAATAGTCCAGCG
>JALSRI010000068.1 GCA_026984835.1 Thiohalobacter sp.
GGCTATTTCGACGACACCATCTTCCACCGCGTGATCCCCGGATTCATGATCCAGGGCGGCGGCCTGACCGCCGACATGCGCGACAAGCCCAGCAACCGCGCGCCCATCGAGAACGAGGCCAACAACGGGCTCAAGAACGACCGCGGCACCATCGCCATGGCGCGCACCAACGACCCGCATTCCGCCACTTCCCAGTTCTTCATCAACCTCAAGGACAACGACTTCCTCAACTTCCGCAATGAATCCATGCAGGGCTGGGGCTATGCCGTATTCGGCAAGGTGGTCGACGGCATGGATGTGGTGGACGCGATTGCCGCCATGCCCACCGGCAACAAGGGCGGCCATCAGGATGTACCGCTGGAGACGGTGACCATCAAGACCATCCGCCGCAAGTAAGGTGAACGGCGGCGAGATCCTGTTCGTCTCCGATCTGCACCTGGATCGGCAGCAGCCGGAACTCACTCGTTGCTTCATCGACTTCCTCGAGACCCGGGCCTCCCGCGCCCGGGTCTTGTACATTCTGGGGGACCTGTTCGAGGTGTGGCTGGGCGACGATGATCCGGCCGCGGAATTCGCCCCCCTGTTCGAAACCCTCACCCGCTATGCCGAAGGGCATGAAGTGCTCTTCATGGCCGGCAACCGTGACTTTCTGGTCGGCGAGGCTCTGGCCCGGCGCATCGGTTTCGACATCCTGCCCGATCCCTTCGTGATTGAACTCGGCAACAAGCCTGTGGCGCTGATGCACGGTGATCTGCTGTGCAGCGATGATGTGGACTACCTGGCATTCCGTGCTCAGGTCCGCGACACGGACTGGCAGCGGCAGTTTCTGGCGCAGCCGCTGGCACAGCGACAAGCCATTGCCGAAGGATTGCGCGCGGACAGCCAGCAGGCAATGTCCGGCAAGGCGATGACAATCATGGATGTGAACCCGCGGACGGTGGCGCAGACAATGGACACGCTGGGCGTGAACACGCTGATCCATGGCCACACCCACCGACCCGGCATGCACCGCGACGGCAAGCGGCAGCGCATCGTGCTTGGCGACTGGAGCGTACAGCACGGGCCCAGCTACCTGAGCTGGGAAGAGGGTCGGTTTACTCTGACGGACCCTCGCTGCTGATCGTCAACGGACCGGGCATGGCCTGACCCGGCTGTACATCGTCGGGATTGGCCGGGGGCGGCGCATAGCGGCGGTACCCTTTTACCGGCTGCATCAGCGCTTCCGGCAACTCCACCTCGCGGTATCCCACCAGCTTGCGTGAACGCTGCTGGTCGTTGATCACGAACAGCGGAAAACCCGGCTCCAGGTAATCCACCGGGTACAGGAAATTGTTGGACATGTAACAGCTTTCGCGAACATCGGCCGGAATCCGCGGCAGGGTCTGCTTGCCCTGTTCGGCCAGCAACTGCTCATAGTCCTTCATCACCGCCGTAAACTCGGGCAGGAAGCCGGACACATTGATGGAGCGGCGGCACAGCTTGCCATCGGCGGTGAAGCGGTGCTCTACTGGGGTGCCGCCGGCGATCTTCGGCGCATCCTCCAGCGTCTGGGCACTGCGCCGGTGTTCGACAGTGAAGTCCACCGGAGCGATGTCGCGAGGAGGTATCACCAGTTCGGTGCGGTCACCGCGATTGAAGCTGTGGATCTCCCGTGCCTTGCGGTCGAACAGAATGTAGTCGCCGCCATCGCTGCCATCGTCGAGACGCAGCCAGTCTTCACTGAGCAACATGCGTGAACGGTAGGGTTCGACGCCCGGCTCGCTTTCCTCGAAGATCAGTTCCGTCATCGGGATCAGGCGTTCGGCAGCAGCCAGCGGCCGGGCCGTGACAGACATCAGGGCCAGCATCAGCAGGGCGATCGGTTTCAGCATAGGGCGTGTTCCATGGCAGTCAGTTCGTCTTCGTCGAAGCCCGCCTGCAGCCGGGCGGGACGGTTGAAGGGGCCGCGCAGGCGGCCGAAATAGTCGCGGATCAGCTGTTGGAAGGTTTCACGCGGCTCAAGTTCCCGCTGCGCACAACAAAAATGGAACCAGCGGTTGCCGATGGCGACATGGCCGATCTCCTCGTCGTAAATCACCTGCAGGATATCCACCGCCCGGCTGTCCCCGGCCTGCCCGAAGCGCTGCATCAACCCCGGGGTCACATCCAGCCCGCGTGCTTCCATGACCCGTGGCACCAGCGCCATGCGGTGCAGGACATCGTGCCGGGTCTTGCACACCATCTCCCACAGGCCGTTGTGGGCCGGCCACTGGCCGTAGTCGTAGCCGAGATCGCGCAAATAGTCGCGGATCAGGCGGAAATGCCGTGCCTCCTCGTGGGCCACCCGCAGCCAGTCGTCGATGAATGCCCGGGGCATGTCGCGAAAGCGCCAGGCCGCATCCAGCGCCAGGTTGATCGCATTGAATTCGATATGGGCGAAGGCATGCAGCATGACGGCCCGTCCCTCGGAACTGCCGAGGCTGCGTTTCGGCGTATCACGCGGGTCCACCAGTTCTGGCCGCGGGGGTCGCCCCGGGGTATCCAGCGGCAACAGCGGCGCATCCGTATCGAGAACCCGTTCACCGCTCTGCCAGGCCTGATGCAGCCGGTCGACAGCCAGGCATTTGTCCTGCGGATCCTTGCACAGCAGGGCTTCCAGCAACCCGGCGTATATGCCCTCCGTCATCGGCGTTCGAGGCCGCGCATCAGGTCCGCGATGATGTCGTCTGCCGATTCCAGTCCGACGGCGACGCGGATCAGGCCGTCCTCGATGCCTGCGGTCTGCTTCTGGGCGTCCGACAGGCGGCCGTGGGTGGTGGTCGCCGGATGGGTGATGGTGGTCTTGGTGTCTCCGAGGTTGGCCGTGATCGACAGCATCCGACAGGTATCGATGACCCGCCAGGCGGCCTCTCGCCCCCCTTCAACCACGAAGGAGACAATGCCACCGGGCGCGCTCTGCTGGCGCTGGATCAACTCGTGCTGCGGATGCTCCGGCAAGCCGGGAAAATACACGCGTTTCACCCGCGCATGGGCCTGAAGCGCCTCGGCGAGACGCTGGGCATTGGCGGAATGGGCCTTCATGCGCAACGACAGGGTTTCCAGTCCCTTCAACGCCACCCAGGCATTGAACGGGCTCATGCTGGGCCCAGCGGTACGCACCACGCCGTACACCCCCACGCCGACCAGCGTTTCGCCGCCCACCACCGCTCCACCGATGATGCGCCCCTGGCCATCGAGAAACTTGGTAGCAGAGTGAATCACCACATCGGCGCCCAACTGCAGCGGCCGCTGCAGGGCCGGGGTACAAAAGCAGTTGTCCACCGCCAGCAATGCGCCCGCGTTGTGGGCGAGGTCCGCCAGGGCCGCGATATCGGCCACCTCGGTCAGCGGGTTGGACGGGGTTTCGAGAAACAGCAGCCGCGTTTCGGGCCGCAACGCCTGCTGCCAGGCTTGCAGATCGGTAAGGTCGACGAAACTCGTATCGATGCCGAACTTGCCGAGGTATTTTTCGAACAGCACGGTGGTGGTGCCGAACACCGAGCGGGAGCAGACGATGTGATCGCCGGCCTGGAGATGGGCCAGACACAGCGACAGGATCGCGGCCATGCCGGAGGCGGTGGCCACGCAGCGTTCACCGCCTTCCAGGGCCGCCAGCCGCTGCTCGAAGCAGCGCACCGTCGGATTGGTGAAGCGGGCATAGATGTTGCCCGGCTGTTCACCGGAGAAACGGGCCGCCGCCTCCGCCGCGGAGCCGAAGACGAAGCTGGAGGTCATGAACAGCGCTTCGCTGTGCTCGCCCTCCTCCGTGCGCCGGTATCCGCTGCGGATGGCCAGGGTGTCGAAATCGAAATCGTCGCCGTGCTGATCGCTCATGATCGGAAGACTGAAGCAAACTCACAGGTTCTGCAAGAGCCAGGCGGGTTTCTGGGCACCCAGCCTGACCTCGACTACCCGCCCGTC
>JALSRI010000069.1 GCA_026984835.1 Thiohalobacter sp.
TCCCGCGCCAGCGCGAACAGCATGTCGCGCACCGGTACCCCGGTGCCGACCACGCTGTAGGTTTCCGTCGGGGGGGCGGGGCGCGGCGCTTCGAGTATGGGCGTGGCCTGCACCGGCGCGGGAATCGGCGCGCCACCGTCGACGGCCGGCGCCCGTATGTGGCCCCGGTCGGGCTGCGGCGGCAGCGGCGCGCAGGCCAGCAGCGACAGCGCCAGCAGGCTGCTGCCCCACGGCTTCAGGATGCTCGCGCAAAACGGTTTGTTCATCGGCTGTCGTGTCCTCATGAGGTCGTCGTGGCGGCCGCTTCGCGCCGGACCGCTCGCACCGAGCGCAGGTAGGGCCGGTAGGTGCGCAGGGCCTTGGGTACCTGCTGCAGTGCCGCGGCGGCCTCGCCGTAGGTGCCGAAGCGGCCGTAGACGACCGACCAGCGGCGCACGCCGCCGACCTCGGTCGGGTAGACGTACAATTGTTCGCGCAGCCCGGCCAGTTCCGGCCGCGACAGGAAGCGCGCCAGCGGCGCGGTCGCCGCGTCGTCGCTGAGCAGCACCTGGATGGTGAAGCCGTCGTCGCCGGCATCCAGCCACTGCAGGGCGGCCCGTTGTCTTTCCGCGAGCAGGTCCTCGGTCGCCGGCTGCCGTTGCGGGGCGGCGGGCGCGCCCGCCCGCGGGGCCGTGGCGGCCGCTTCCAGCGCCGCGCTGTCGACGCGGACCGGCGCCGGAGTCAGGGTGTAGCCGGCCACGGCGACCAGCGCGGCGGCCAGGCCGGTCGCGCCCGCCCACAGCGTCGGCAACCGGAAGCGCCGGCCGTGGCCCGCTTTTCCGTCGGCCACGGCGCGGCCGACGTGCCGGTAGCGGACGCGGCCGTCGCCCTGCGCGTAGGCGGCCATCAGCGCCTTGTCGGCGAGGATGTGGATACGCCGCATCAGGCCGCCGCTGGCGCGGGCCAGCTGCCACAGCGCGGCGGGCGAGAACAGCTCACCGTCGGCATGCCCCGCCACCCGCAGGCGAAAGCGCACATAGTCCCGCACTTCGGCGGTACTCAGCGGTGTCAGGCAGAAGCTGTGGGTGATGCGGTCGCGCAGCTGGCGCGCGGCGTGGACGGCCAGGCGCCGGTCCAGTTCCGGCTGCCCGAACAGCACGATCTGCAGCAGCTTGTCCTCGCGTGTTTCGATGTTGGACAGGAAGCGCACCTCTTCCAGCGCATCCAGCGCCATGCCCTGCGCTTCCTCGATGAAGACCACCACCCGCCGGCCGGCGGCGTGGCGTTCGAGCAGGTGTGCCTGCAGGGCCGACACCAGATCCAGCCGGCTGGCGTCGCGGCGCGTCGGCAGGCCCAGTTCCAGGGCGATGGCCGGCAGGATGTCGTCGCGCGACAGGCCGGGGTTGGCCAGGTAGGCGATTTCGACCGCTTCCGGCAGCCGCTCGGCCAGCATGCGGCACAGCATGGTCTTGCCGCTGCCGACCTCGCCCACCACCTTGACGATGCCCTCACCGGCCTCGACGGCATAGATCAGGGCGTCGAGCACGGCGCCGCGGCGGGCGCCGACGAAGAAACGCCGGGTGTCCGGCGTGATCCGGAACGGTTTTGCCACGAGACCGAAGTGTTCGCGGTACATGACGTTTGCCCCAATTCAGTGCACGTAGAGGGTGCAAAGCAAATTTCAGACCAGATCGGACGGCCCCGCCCGAAAACACCGGCCGGGGCCGTCAAATCCGGTCGAATAAGGGGATGGGCGGCTTGGTAGTATCGGGTGTGGCGATGGCTATGCGCCGGTTATTTGACGCCTGCGCCCCCTGCCGGGCGCCGGCACTTCCTGCCCGGGTGTGGAGGACAGCCCGGCCTGGCGGGCGCGACAGGAGCGGCGGCCGGCCGCGACGGCTGTGTGGTATCGGCCCGGTCTTTGCGCTAGATTGGCGGCCTCCATCCCCTCGGAAAGGGCGTGTCATGACATTCGACATCATCAATCCGGCAACCGGTGAACGGGTCGAGCGTTTCGAGGCCATGACGCCCGCCGGGGTCGACGCCATCCTCGATCACAGCGTGGCCGCCCAGCGCGACTGGCGCGCCACGCCCATGGCGGAACGCGCCCGCCTCATGAAGCGGGCGCGCGATCTGCTGCTGGCCAACAAGGAGGACCACGCCCGCCTGATGGCGCTTGAGATGGGCAAGGTCTGGCCGCAGGGCCTGGCCGAGATCGAGAAGTGCGCCTGGGTGTGCGAGTACTACGCCGACAACGCCGCACGCTTCCTGGCGCCCGAGGAGGTGGAGACCGAAGCCCACCACAGCTTCGTCAATTTCCTGCCCCTGGGCGTGGTGCTGGCCATCATGCCCTGGAACTTCCCCTTCTGGCAGGTGTTCCGCTTCGCGGCGCCGGCGCTGATGGCGGGCAACGGCGTGCTGCTCAAGCATGCGCCGGGCACTTTCGGCTGCGCCCTGGCGCTGGAGCGCCTGTTCCGCGACGCCGGCTTCCCCGAACACCTGTTTCGCTCGCTGCTGATCGACGTGCCGCACACGACCGAAGTCATCCACGACCCGCGGGTGGCGGCGGTCAGCATCACCGCCAGCGTGGCGGCGGGCCGCGCGGTGGCGGCCGAGGCGGGCAAGGCGCTGAAGAAGTGCGTGCTGGAACTGGGCGGCTCCGACCCCTTCATCGTGCTGGAGGACGCCGACATCGACCAGGCCGTGGAGGTGGGCATCGTGGCGCGCTTCCAGAACAGTGGCCAGAGCTGTATCGCCGCCAAGCGTTTCATCGTGGTCGACGCCGTCTACGACGAGTTCGAGCGCAAGTTTGTCGACGCCGTGTCACAGCTCAAGATGGGCGACCCCCTGGAGGAGGGCGTCTTCATCGGGCCGCAGGCGCGCCGGGACCTGCGCGACGGCCTGCACGACCAGGTGCGGCGCAGCGTCGAGGCCGGCGCCCGGGTGCTGATCGGCGGCGAGGTGCCCGAAGGCCCCGGCGCCTTCTATCCACCCACCGTGCTGGCCGGCGTCAAGCCGGGCATGGCGGCCTGGTCGGAGGAACTGTTCGGGCCGGTGGCGACCCTGATCCGGGTCCGCGACGAGGCCGAGGCCGTGGAAGTCGCCAACGGCACCGGGTTCGGCCTGTCCGGCGCCGTCTGGACCCGCGACCTGGCGCGCGGCGAGCGCATCGCCGCCGGGCAGATCGAGTCAGGCGCCTGCTTCGTCAACGCCATGTCCAGGTCCGACCCGCGCATGCCCTTCGGCGGCATCCGTCATTCAGGTTACGGGCGCGAACTGTCGCTCTACGGCATCCGCGAATTCGTCAACATCCATTCGGTCTGGGTCGAGAAGCCCTGAATGGCGGTGCCGTCTGCGGCCGGCCGGCTCGATCTCAAGGAAGTCGTCGCCATGGGCGTCGGCGCCATGGTCGGCGGCGGCATCTTCTCGGTGCTGGGGCTGGCCATCGCCCAGGCCGGCCACGCCGCGCCCGTCGCCTTCGCGCTGGGCGGTGTGATCGCCCTGCTCACCGGTTTCTCCTACGCCCGCCTGGGCCTGGCCTTCCGCTCCGACGGCGGCAGTTTCACCTACCTGGAGCGTGCCTTCCGGCATCCCAATATCGCCGGCCTGGGCGGCTGGCTGCTGCTGGTCGGCTACATCGGCACCCTGGGGCTGTACGCCTACACCTTCGGCGCCTATGGCTCGGCGCTGCTCGGCGGCGACGGCAACCCGGCCATGCATCACCTGCTGGAGTCGCTGGTGCTGCTGGCCTTCCTCGGCATCAACCTGTACGGCGTCCGGGAGACCGGCACCACGGAGCTGGTGATCGTCACCCTCAAGGTGCTGATCCTGGCGCTGTTCGCCGTCATCGGCCTTACCGCCATGCGGGTCGATCACCTGACGCCGCTGTTCGACAAGGGGTATGCCGGTGTCGTCATGGGCGCGGCGCTGATTTTCGTCGCCTACGAGGGCTTCGAGCTGATTCCCAATGCCGTCAACGAAATGCAGCACCCGGAGCGCAACCTGAAGCGCGGCATCCTGCTGTCGGTGCTGATCACGCTGGCCATCTATGTGCTGGTGTCGCTGGTGGCGGTCGGCAACCTGACGCCGGAGGAGATCGCCCGCTACGGTGAATACGCCCTGGCCGAGGCGGCCCGGCCGTTTCTGGGTCAGGCCGGCTTCGTGCTCATCGGCCTGGCGGCGCTGTTCTCGACCTCGTCCGCCATCAACGCCACCCTGTTCGGCACTGCGCGGCTGGGGGTGGAGATGGCGCGCGAGAAGGCGCTGCCCCGGGTGTTCAGCCTGCGCCGCCAGACCAACCACATTCCCTGGGCCAGCCTGATCATCATCACGTCGGTGACTCTGGCGTTCGTCAACGGGGCGGACCTGACCATCATCTCCTCTTTCGCCAGTTCCACCTTCCTGCTCATCTTCTTCGCCATCAACCTGTCGGCCTGGCGCCTGCGCCGGCGTATCGGCATCGATGGCCTGTGGCCGGCGCTGGCCATGGCCCTGTCGCTGGCCTCGTGGCTGTCACTGGTGTTCTGGCTGTGGCGCGACCAGCCGCTCAGCCTGTACTGGGTGGGTGTGTTCTACCTGGCGGTGCTGGCGGCCGAACTGCTGTTCAGCCAGCGGCGCTGCCTCTGCCTGCCGGGCAGCGGTCGCCGCGGCGCCTGAAGGTCAGCGGCGCGGCCGGCGGTTGAGCAGTCCCTCCAGGCTGTTCTTCAGGAAGTCGAACTCGCGGATCGACAGCTCGCGCCGGGTGAGGCCGCGGTAGACCAGCTCCACCAGCAGGCTGGCGGCAAAGGTGATCCAGGTGGTGTAGAAGGCGGGGCGGTTGGTCTGCCACTGGTAGTGCATCAGCACGCCGAACACCACCAGCACGACGACGAACGAGAACAGGATGAAGGCGCGGTTGCCGCCGTATTCGTCCGCCAGCCGGTAGTGCGCGTAGAGCACGAACAGGTAGATGACCATGAAGACCGCGCTGGTGATGGACGCGATGCCGTTGAGGTTGAACAGCAGCGCGAACAGCAGGCCCAGGCCGGCGGTCAGGTACAGGCCCTCCGGCGCGCTGAACCAGGCCTTGCGTTCGAACAGCTCCGGCAGCTGGCCCTCGCGGGCCAGTGCGTAGGCGATGTTGGCGCCGCCGTAGAGGGTGGCGTTCATGGCCGAGGCGATGGAGAACAGCGCGCCCACCGACACCAGCACGTAGCCGAAGCCGCCGAGGAAGGGGCGCGCCGCCTCGGCCAGCGCGAAATCCTGGGCCCGCTGCAGCTCGTCCAGGGGCAGGTTCCCGACCGCCACCACAGCCACCGCCACGTAGATCAGCGTGACGATCAGGATGCTCAGGTAGATGGCGCGCGGCACGTTGCGCGCCGGGTTCTCGATGTTCTCCGAGGCGTTGGTCACCAGCCCGAAGCCCATGTAGGAGAGAAAGAACACCGCGGTGGCGTCGAGAAAGTGCGTCGCATGCGTGGCGTCGAACACCGGGCTGATCCAGTCGGGACGCACCGACCAGATGCCCAGCACCACGAACACGCCCAGCACCGCGACCTTGATCAGCACGATGACGAACTCGGCCTGGCCGACGGCTTTCGAGCCGAGGAAGTTGAGCGCCGTGAAGGCGGCGATGAGGCCGGCCTCCACCAGGCCGGTGGCCAGCGCTGTGTCGGGCAGGCCGGCCAGCGGCAGGAAGTAGCCGGCGAAGCCCTTGGCGAACAGGGCGATGGACACCACGTAGGTGAGCCAGGTGAGCACGCTGAGCGAGCCGGTCAGCACGTTGTCGCCCAGGCCGCGCAGGATGAACTCCATCGGCCCCGCATTGGAAACGATGCGCGCGCCCAGGTGGCTGTAGGAATAGGCCACCAGCAGCGCCAGCAGGCCGGACAGCACGAACACCAGCGGCAGGTTGTGGCCGGCGATGCGGGCGCCGAGGCCGAACACGGAAAAGATGCTGGCGCCGATCATGGTGCCGACGGCAATGGCGACGGCTTCCCACAGCCCCATCTTGCGATCACTGGCCATGCGCGCAGTCTAGCATCCCGGCATGGCCCGGACCCGAGTATTGACCGCCGTCGCCGCGGCTGGCACTGTTGGCCGCAGTAGCAACCCCCTGAGGAAGCCGGCGCCCATGCGCGCATCCACCCTCAATTCGGCCATCGGCCTGTCCGGCGTCGCCGCGGACGAGACGCCGCGGGCGCAGCGCTGGGCGAGGTTCTTCGAGGCGCCCATGATCCTGCTGGCGGTATGGATCCTGGTGGAGTGGTACGTGGAGGCCAAGGGCCTGTACCCGCACGGCGTGGGTGTGGTGACGGACTGGATCATCTGGCTGTTCTTCATCACCGAGACGGTCACCCTGACGCTGATGGTGCGCGACAAGGCGCGCTACCTGCGCGGCAACTGGATGAATATCCTCATTATCATCATGGGTATCCCCATCCTGTGGGGCACCGAGACCTACGCGGCCGGCCTGCGAACGCTGCGCATGCTCATCATCCTGCCGCTGCTGGCCAATACCTCGTCCACGGTGCGGCGCATCCTGATGCGCAACCACCTGGGCACCACCCTCATGATCACCTTTCTGTTCACCCTCATGGCCGGCCTGCTGGTGGCCGGCATAGACCCCGCCATCGACACGGTGTGGGACGGCATCTGGTGGGCCTGGGTGACGGTCACCACGGTGGGGTATGGCGATATCGTACCGGAGAGCGCGGCGGGCAAGGTGTTCGGCGCCGTCCTCATCCTGTTCGGCCTCGGCTTCTTCTCGCTGCTGACGGCCAACTTCTCGGCCTGGTTCGTGGCCCGAGAGGAACAGGAGCTGAAGGAAGAGGAGGCCGCGGAACTGGACGAACTGGGCCGGATGGAGAAGCGCCTGGAGGCGATGGAGCGTACACTGGCGCGTATCGAGGGCAAGCTGAGTGACAAGGATGCACCATAGGGTGGGGTGAGCGCAGCGAACCCCACCGAAACGTCGGTCCGGTGGATGCGGTGGTGTGGGTTCGGGTCCCTTCGTTTGAGTGGGATGTCCCACGCCGTTCCGCTCTGTTTGCGAGGTGGCCGCCGGGCGGTTATGGTGGGGTTCACTTCGTTCACCCCACCCTTGTGTTCGTCGGGGCGCCTTTCTTTGCCAGACGTTCTTTTGATAACTGGGAAACAATATGAAGAAACGTCTTTTCGCCGCGCTCGTTGTTCTCGCCATCGCCGGCGGTGGCGCCTGGACCTGGTACCAGAAGCGGCAGCAGGCGGTGCCCGCGGATACGCTCGTCATCTACGGCAACGTCGACATCCGCGAAGCGAAGCTGTCCTTCAACGGCACCGAACACATCGGTGAAATGCGGGTCGACGAGGGCGATGTCGTCAAGCAGGGCCAGTTGCTAGCGCGCCTGCACACCGAGCGGCTGGTCGCCGAGCGCGACCGCGCCCGCGCGGAGCTGGAGGCGGCGCGGGCACGGGTGGTAGCCGCCGAGAAGACCTGGCACCGCATCCGCAGCCTGGCTGCGCGCAAGCTGGCCTCGCGCGAGGAGGCGGATGAGGCCGAGGCCAACTGGAAGGCCGACGTGGCGCAGGCCAGGGCGCTGGAGGCGGCGCTGGCCTTCGCCGAGCAGGCGCTCAAGGACGCCGAGCTGTATGCGCCCGCCGACGGCGTGATCCGCGAGCGCATCCTGGAGCCGGGCGACATGGCGACGCCGCTGACGCCCGTCTTCACCCTGGCGCTGAACGACCCGGTATGGGTGCGCGCCTACCTGCCGGAGACGGCGCTGGGCAGGGTCCGGCCCGGCATGCGCGCCGTCATTACCACCGACAGTTTCCCGGGCAAGGAGTACGCGGGCTGGATCGGCTACATCTCGCCCACGGCCGAGTTCACGCCGCGTACGGTGGAGACGCCGGAGCTGCGCACCCGGCTGGTGTACCGGATGCGCGTCTACGCCTGCAATCCGCAGGGAGAGCTGCGCCTGGGGATGCCGGCCACCGTGACCATCCCGGTGACCGCCGCCGACCGGGGGCAGACGCCCGGGCGTCAGGTGTGTCAGGACTCGTGAACGCATCCGGCGGCGCCGGCGCGCTGCAGGTCGAAGGTCTCGGCAAGCATTTCCGCAGCGGCGGGCGCGAGGTGGCGGCGCTGGACGAGGTGAGTTTCCGGCTGCGGGAAGGTTGCGTCACCGGCCTGATCGGCGCCGACGGCGCCGGCAAGACCACCCTCATGCGCCTGGCGGCGGCGCTGCTGCTGCCGGACAGCGGCCGCCTGTCGGTGCTTGGCCACGACACCCGCAGCGCACCGCTGGCCGTGCAGTCGGCGGTCGGCTACATGCCGCAGCACTTCGGCCTGTACGAGGATCTCACCGTGCAGGAGAATCTGGACCTGTACGCCGGTCTGCAGGGCGTGGCGCCGTCGGCGCGGCCGGCGCGCTACGCGGAACTGATGCGCATGACGGGGCTGTCGCCCTTCACCGGCCGCCTGGCCGGCAAACTGTCGGGCGGCATGAAGCAGAAGCTGGGCCTGGCCTGCGCGCTGCTGCGCGCCCCCCGGTTGTTGCTGCTGGACGAGCCCACCGTGGGGGTCGACCCCGTGTCGCGCCGTGAACTGTGGCAGATCGTCTATCGCCAGGTCGAACGGGAGGGCATGACTGTGCTGCTCAGCACCGCCTACCTGGACGAGGCCGAGCGTTGCCACGACATCCTGCTGCTGCACGAGGGCCGCCTGCTCGGCCAGGGCGCGCCGCAGGCATTCAGCCGCGAAGTGGAGGGGCGGTCTTACCTGGTGCGGGCCAGGCAGATGAACCGGCGCATGCTGCAGGCGCGCCTGGCTGTGCTGGAGGGGGTGCTGGACACCGTCATCATCGGCGACGACGTGCGGGTGGTGACCGCGTCCCCCCGGGTGGCACTGCCGCAGGAGCTGGACGGCGAGGAACTCGACGTGCGCGCCGTGGCGCCGCGCTTCGAGGACGCCTTCGTGGCGCGCCTGGCCGCCCGGCGCGGCGGCGCGGGCGTTGCGGTGGCCGCCTTCGAGCAGCGCGAGGCCGGCGGCGACGGCGGGCCGGTCATCGAGGTGCGCAAGGTGCGGCGCATGTTCGGTGATTTCTGTGCGGTGAAGGATGTCAGCTTCGAGGTGCGGCGCGGCGAGATCTTCGGCCTGCTGGGCGCCAACGGCGCCGGCAAGACGACGCTGTTCCGCATGCTGTGCGGCCTGCTCCCGGTATCGGCCGGCGAGGCCCGGGTGGCCGGCGTCGACCTGCGCACGGCCCGCGCCCGGGCGCGGGCCCGCATCGGTTACATGGCGCAGAAGTTTTCCCTCTACGTGGACCTGTCGGTGGGGCAGAACCTGGAATTCTTCGCCAATGCCTACAGCCTGCCGCGCAAGGCGCGCCGCGAGCGCGTCGCCTGGGCACTGGAGAACTTCGAGCTGGCCGGTGTGACGGACACCCAGGCGCGCGATCTGCCGCTGGGCTTCCAGCAGCGCCTGGCGCTGGCGGCGGCGCTCCTGCACCGCCCCGAGATCCTGTTCCTGGACGAGCCGACCTCCGGCGTCGACCCCATCGCCCGGCGCGAGTTCTGGCGCCGCATCAACGCCCTGGCCGAGTCCGGGGTCACGGTGCTGGTGACCACCCATTTCATGGAGGAGGCCGAATACTGCGACCGGCTGGTGATCATGGCCGCCGGCGAGATCCTGGCCCAGGGCACGCCGACCGGGATCAAGGCCGGCCAGCGCAGCGAGGCGTTGCCGCAACCGACCATGGAGGATGCCTTCATCGCCCTCATCGAGCGGCACGCGCGGTCGCCGGAGCAGGCGGCATGAGTGCACACATGCGGCTTGCGGCCATGGTGCGCAAGGAGAGCCTGCAGATCCTGCGCGATCCGTCCAGCCTGGCCATCGCCTTCCTGATGCCGCTGATCCTGCTCATCCTGTTCGGTTACGGCGTCAGTCTGGACGCCCGCGAAGTGCCGGTGGCGCTGGTCGTGGAGCAGCCAGGCGCGGAGACGGAGCGCTTCGTGTCCGGCTTCGGCCAGTCCGACTACTTCGTCCCGAAGCGCTTCTACAGCATCCAGGCAGCCGAGCAGGCGCTGCGCGAGCGCCGCGTGCAGGGCATCGTGTGGCTGCGCTCGAACTTCGCCGACAACGTGCTGGACGCGCGCGGCGCGCCCATCGGCCTGACCGTGGACGGCGTCGACGCCAACCAGGCAAGGTTGCTGCAAGGCTACGTTCAGGCGGTCTGGTTCCGCTGGCTGGAGGCCTATGCGCGCAGCCGGGGCGTGGATCTGGACGTCCCGGTCAACCTCCAGCAGCGCATCTGGTTCAACCCGGCGGTGAACAGCCGCAACTTCCTGGTGCCGGGGCTGATCGGCGTCATCATGACGCTGATCGGCGCCCTGCTCACCGCCATGGTGGTGGCGCGGGAGTGGGAGCGTGGCACCATGGAAGCGCTGATGGTGACGCCCATCCGCATCCACGAAATCCTGCTCGGCAAGCTCATTCCCTACTTCGTGCTGGGCATGGGCGGCATGCTGCTGACGGTGGCGGTGGCGGAATGGATATTCCACGTGCCGCTGCAGGGCTCGATGTGGATTCTGCTGCTGGCCTCGGCCCTGTTCATGGGCGCGGCGCTGGGCATGGGCCTGCTGATCTCGGTGGTGGCGAAGAACCAGTTCGTGGCCGGCCAAGTCGCCATCATCGTCACCTTCCTGCCGGCCTTCATCCTGTCGGGCTTCGTGTTCGACCTGCATTCCATGCCAGATGCCATCCGCGTCATCACCTATATCGTGCCGGCGCGCTACCTGGTGGCCATCATGCAGACCGAGTTCCTGGCCGGCGACGTCTGGATGGTGGTGCTGCCCAACCTGCTGGCCCTGCTGATCATGGCGCTGCTGTTCCTGGCGCTGGTGCGGCGCAAGTCGCACAAGCACCTGGAGTAGGCGGCATGCTTCAGCACATCCTGGCACTCATGATCAAGGAACTGCGCGCCATACTACGCGACAAGCGCTCGCGCATCGTACTCATCGGGCCGCCCGTCGCCCAGTTGATTGTGTTCGGCTACGCCGCCAGTTTCGATCTCAACAACGTCCCCTATGCCGTCTACGACGCCAACGGCGGCGCCGCCGGCCGCGCCCTGCTGGCACGATTCGAGGGGTCGCCGACCTTCTCCTTCCAGGGCCGGCTGCGCAACGAGCGGGAACTGGCCCGTGCCATCGACCACAAGGATGTGCTGCTGGTGCTGCGCCTGGGCGCCGACTTCGAGCGCCGCCTGCAGCGCGGCGAACCGGCCGACCTGCAGGTGATCATCGACGGCCGCAATTCCAACACGGCGCTGATCGCGCTCAACTACGTGCGTAGCATGCTCATCGACTTCAACCGCGACTGGGCCATCCGGCACGGCCGCGCGCCGCCGCCGGCGCACCTCGAGGTGCGGCCCTGGTTCAACGAGAACCTGGTGTCGCGCTGGTTCATCGTGCCTGGCATCGTGGCGCTGCTGACCCTGGTGGTGACCCTGATCGTGACGGCGCTGTCGGTGGCGCGCGAGCGCGAGGCCGGCACCTTCGACCAGTTGCTGGTGACGCCGCTGCGGCCGGTGGAGATCCTCGTCGGCAAGGCGCTGCCGGGCTTCCTCATCGGCACTATCGAGGCCACGTTCATCATCTTCATGGCGGTGTGGTGGTTCGAGGTGCCGCTGCGCGGCGGACTGCTGCCGCTGTACCTGGGCCTGTGGCTGTTCCTGCTGTCGGGCATCGGGCTGGGCCTGATGATCTCGGCGCTGTCGGTGACCCAGCAGCAGGGCCTGCTGGGCGCCTTCCTGTTCCTGGTGCCGGCCGTCATCCTGTCGGGCTTCGCCACGCCCATCGAGAATATGCCGCACCTGGTGCAGTACCTGACGTACCTGAACCCGATGCGCTATTTCCTGGTGGTGGTGCGCGGCGTGTTCCTGGAAGGGGCCGACGCGGCCCTGCTCTGGCCGCAGTACTGGCCCATGGCGGTGATCGGCCTGGTGACGCTGGCGCTGGCCGGCTGGCTGTTCCGCCACCGCATGTATTGACGCGCAGGGGCCACACCGATGCTGTAGGAGCGGCCTTCGGCCGCGATGGGTTCGGTGGTCCCCGAACGGTGGTCCCGGCTGCGCCGGGATCGCGGGCAAGCCCGCTCCTACAGGGAGGGGCACACCGCTGCTGTAGGAGCGGCCTTCGGCCGCGATGGGTCCGGTAGTCCCCGAACGGTGGTCCCGGCTGCGCCGGGATCGCGGGCAAGCCCGCTCCTACGGGGGAGCGCACCGAGGCTGTAGGAGCGGCCTTCGGCCGCGATGGGTCCGGTGGTCCCCGAACGGTGGTCCCGGCTGCGCCGGGATCGCGGGCAAGCCCGCTCCTACAGGGGGGTGCACCGAGGCTGTAGGAGCGGCCTTCGGCCGCGATGGGTCCGGTAGTCCCCGAACGGTGGTCCCGGCTGTGCCGGGATCGCGGGCAAGCCCGCTCCTACAGGGGGCACACCGATGCTGTAGGAGCGGCCTTCGGCCGCGATGGCGGCGGCCACCAAACGGTGGTCCAGGCCGCACCGATGACAGGGGCCGGGTATTTTGACTAGGCAAATGAGAATCATTATACTTTAGCGTATCGACTCCCATCACCGGAACCCGACATGAAACGCCTGTTCGCTCTTGCGCTGATCTGCCTCCTGCCCCTGGCCGCGGCCCGGGCCGACATACCTCAGTTGCTTCAACTCATTGATTATGTTGGGGTCGACTATGCCGGTGCGGTGGACAAGGGCGCGGTGGTCAACGCCGCCGAGTACGACGAGATGCGGGATTTCACCGCCGGCGTCCGCCAGCAGGCGGCCGCGCTGCCCGACAGCCCGGGCAAGGCCACCCTGCTCGAGCAGGCCGACCGTCTCGCCGGGCTGGTGGCGCAGCGGGCCGATCCGCGCGAGGTGCAGGCGCTGACCGCCGACATGCGGCTGGCGCTGATCAGCGCCTACCACGTGCCGGTGGTGCCCCGGAAGGTGCCGGACCTGCAGCGGGCGCAGGCGCTCTACAGCCAGCACTGTGCGTCCTGCCATGGCCTGGGCGGCCACGGCGACGGCCCGCTGGCGCGCAGTCTGAATCCGTCGCCGACCGATTTCACCGACGCCGAACGCTACAGCCAGCGCACCCTCTACGGTCTCTACAGCACCATCACCCAGGGCGTGCCGGATACGGCCATGAAGGGCTTCGCCAACCTGTCCGACCGCGAGCGCTGGTCGCTGGCCTTCTATGTCGGCAGCCTAGCGCCGTCCGCGACCCTGAAACAGCGCGGCGCCGCGCTGGTGGACAAGAACAGTGCCGCCGCCGATCTCATCGACCTGAAGAAACTCACGGTGCTGACGCCGGGCGAGGCGGCGCACCAGTACGGTGCCGACGGCGCCGCCCTGATGGCGTATCTGCGCGCCGAGCCGGCGAAGCTGTTCGGCAGCCGCACGCCGCTGGCCTTCACCCGCACGCGGCTGGACGAGGCGCTGGCCGCCTACCGCCGCGGTGAGCGTGAGGTCGCCTACCAGCTGGCCGTGCAGGCCTACCTGGAAGGCTTCGAGCTGGTGGAACAGGGCCTGGACGCCGTCGATGCGCCGCTGCGCCGCCGGATCGAGGAGGCCATGACCGGCCTGCGCAACGCACTGCGCAAGGGCAGCCCGGTGACCGACGTCGAGACCCGCATCGCCCACGTCGACAACCTGCTGGACCTGGCCGCCGACCGCCTGGAGGGCCGCAGCCTGTCCGGCACCGCGGCCTTCGCCAGCGCCTTCTTCATCCTGGTGCGCGAGGGCCTGGAGGCGCTGCTGGTGGTGGCGGCGCTGGCCGCCTTCCTGGTCAAGACCGGCCGCCGCGACGGCCTGCGTTACCTGCACGCCGGCTGGGTCGGCGCCCTGGGCGCCGGCTTCCTGACCTGGCTGGCGTCGATGTCGCTGATCGACATCAGCGGCGCCAGCCGCGAGATCACCGAGGGCGTGGCGGCGCTGACGGCGGCGGCGGTGCTGTTCTACGTCGGCTTCTGGCTGCACGACAAGACCCACGCCGCGCAGTGGAAGCGCTTCATCGAGGACAACATCCGCAAGGTACTGACCGCCGGCACCCTGTGGGGGCTGGCCGGCCTCTCGTTCATCGCCGTCTACCGCGAGGTGTTCGAGACCATCCTGTTCTACCAGGCGCTGTGGGTGCAGACCGACAGCGCCGGCAAGAGCATGGCCGTCACCGGCCTGGGCGCCGGCGCCGCGGTGCTGGCCCTGCTGGCCTGGCTGGTGATGCGCTTCTCGGTGCGCCTGCCGCTGCGCCAGTTCTTCGCCGGCACCGGTTTCCTGATGTTCGTGCTGGCCATCGTGTTCGCCGGCAAGGGCGTGGCGGCGCTGCAGGAAGCGGGCTACATCCCGGTCACGCCGGTCAGCTTCCCGCGCATCGATCTGCTCGGCATCTATCCCAACCTGCAGAGTCTGCTGGTACAGGGGGTGCTGCTGGTGCTGGCGCTGGTGCTCTGGTACGGGCTGCCGGGGAAGCGGCGGGCGGTGGCTTAGCCACCCGCCCCCTCCAATCCATCCCTCCGTAGACGCGCCCCTGGACGGGGAGCCCCCGCGGCCCCGTCACACCCTTTACCGCTTCCGCCGATCTCCCTAAACTCCGGCCCTTCACCCGGCCTGTCTTGCCGGGGGGGAACCGGGGACAGAGCTGCAATGAACGTAGTCATGATCGGGGCCGGATACGTCGGTCTGGTGTCCGCCGCCTGCTTCGCCGAGTTCGGCGCCCGGGTGGTGTGCGTGGATGTCGACGCAGCCCGTATCGCCCGCCTCGATGCGGGTGAGGTCCCGCTCTACGAGCCCGGTCTCGACGATCTGCTGGCGCGCAACGCGGCCGCCGGCCGGCTGCGGTTCAGCCACCGCTTCGACGCCGCCATCGGCGAGGCGGACCTGGTGTTCATCGCCGTCGGCACCCCCGCCCGGCGCGGCGACGGTCACGCCGACCTGCGCTACGTGCACGAGGCGGCGCGCCGGATCGCGCCGCGGCTCAAGGGCTATACCGTGGTCGTGGACAAGTCCACGGTGCCGGTCGGCACCGCGCGCGAGGTGGCGCGCATCGTCCGCGAGGCGAATCCGGAGGCCGACTTCGACGTGGCGTCCAACCCGGAATTCCTGCGCGAGGGGGCGGCCATCAACGATTTCATGCGACCCGACCGGGTCGTCCTGGGCGTGGAGAGCGGGCGCGCCGAGCGCCTGCTACGGGAGCTGTACCGGCCGCTCAACCTGATCGAGACGCCGATCCTGGTCACCGGCCTGGAGAGCGCCGAGCTGATCAAGTATGCCTCCAATGCCTTTCTGGCGACCAAGATCAGCTTCATCAACGAAATGTCGCGGCTGTGCGAACGGGTCGGCGCCGACGTGCACGCGGTGGCCCGGGGCATGGGCCTGGACGGCCGCATCGGTCGCAAGTTCCTGCATCCCGGGCCGGGCTACGGCGGTTCGTGCTTCCCCAAGGACACCCAGGCGCTGATCCGCATGGCGCGTGAGCAGGGAGTGCCGAGTCGCCTCGTGGAGGCGGCGGTGGAAGCCAATGTGGCGCACAAGACCTATATGGTGGAGAAGATCCGCGGGGCTCTCGGCGGAGTGGTCTCGGGCAGGCGGCTCGCGGTACTGGGCCTGACCTTCAAGCCCGAGACCGACGACATGCGCGAGGCGCCGGCGCTGGCCATTCTGCCGCCCCTGGTGGAGGCAGGCGCCATCCTCCGCGCGCACGACCCGCACGGCCGGGAAGAAGCGGCGGCCCTGCTGCCGAACACGGTCACCTATTGTGACGATGTGGAAACCACGGTAGCCGGGGCCGATGCCGTGATCCTGCTGACGGAATGGAACGAGTACCGTGGACTGGACCTGGTACGCATCCGCCGTCTGATGTCGGGCAACCTGTTCATCGACCTGCGCAACGTCTACGAGCCGGCGCAGATGGAGGCGCACGGCTTCGCCTACACCGGCGTCGGCCGCTGACCGCGTCGGACGGCCTTTACCGCGCCCACCGCCGCGCCTAAACTGCTCAATTCCCGTCCGAAGCGGTCGATCACGTAAAACTTGCCGACAACCGGCCGGGGCCATCCGCTGGCAGACGGGAACCTGGTGCGCCATAATTTTATGGTGTCCTGTAAAATATAAGGTATACAATGGATTATTTCGTCGTACCCCACGGCGGCACGCTCGTCGACCTGTTGGTCGATGCCGATCGGGCTGAGAGGCTCAAGACCGAATCCCGGGATTTCCCGTCCCTGACCCTGAGTCAGCGCCAGCTCTGCGACCTGGAACTGCTCATGAACGGGGCCTTTTCGCCGCTCACCGGCTTCATGGGCCAGGCCGACTACGAATCGGTGGTGGACGACCTGCGGCTGGCCGACGGCACCCTGTGGCCCATCCCGATCGTGCTGGATGTGCCAGAGAAATTCGCCGAAAAGCTGGAAAAAGGCCGGAAAATCGCCCTTCGCGACGGCGAGGGCTTCATGCCTGCGGTGCTGACCGTCGAAGACATCTGGCGCCCAAACAAGACCCGCGAGGCCGAGAAGGTCTACAACACCACCTCCGACCAGCACCCGGGCGTGCGCTACCTCGAGGAATGCGTGCACCCGGTCTATGTCAGCGGCAGGATCGAAGGCATCCAGGCCCCGGTGCACTACGACTTCGAGAGCCTGTGGGATACCCCGGAGGAACTGCGCGCCCTGTTCAAGAAGATGGGCTGGCGCCGCGTGGTCGCCTTCCAGACCAGCAAGCCCATGCACCGCCTGCAGCGCGACATCACCCTGCAGGCGGCCAAGGACATCGGCGGCCACATCCTGCTGCATCCGACCGTGGGCATGACCAAGCCCGGCGACCTGCACTACTACGCGCGCGTGCACTGCTACCAGGCCATCCGCCGGCACTTCCCGCACAACCTGGCCATGCTGTCGCTGCTGCCGCTGGCCATGCGCATGGCCGGCCCGCGCGAGGCCCTGTGGCACGCCATCGTCAGCCAGAACTACGGCTGCTCGCACATGATCGTCGGCCCCAAGCACGCCTACCCCCCGGCCACCACCGTTCCTGCAGGAGCGGGCTCGCCCGCGAACAATGCGCCCCACGTCTTCTACCCCGAGTACGCCGCCCACGACCTCCTGGCCGAACATGCGGGTGACCTCCACATCGAGATTCTTCCCCAGGAAGCCATGCGCTACGTGCCGTCCCGCGACCGCTTCCTGCCGGTGTCGCAGATCGAGGCCCGGGGACTGGAGAGCATCGAGTACACCGACGCACAGCTTAAGAAGGACCTGGCCATGGGCGAGGAGGTCCCGCCCTGGTTCAGCTACCCGGAAGTCGTGCGGCAGTTGTGCAAGGCCTATCCGCCGCGCAGCCGCCAGGGATTCACGCTGTTTTTCACCGGCCTGTCCGGCTCCGGCAAGTCGACGCTGGCCCGGATCATCTACGCCAAGCTGGTGGAGTCAGGAGAGCGCCCCGTGACCCTGCTCGACGGCGACATCGTGCGCCTGCACCTGTCCAGCGAACTGGGATTCTCGAAGAAGGACCGCAACATCAACGTGCGGCGCATCGG
>JALSRI010000070.1 GCA_026984835.1 Thiohalobacter sp.
GCCAGAAGGTGGTGATCAAGGATGGCTATATCCCGCTGCCGAAGAAGGTGCTCGAAAAGGAATTGGCCAAGCTGCAGTAGCGGCGATCTCTCTCTCTCTCTCGGCGTGGGATGCCATTGGTGTCCCGCGCTTTTTTTTTGCCCGTCCCCCGGTGTTTCCTCCCCTGTAGGAGCGGGCTTGCCCGCGATTGGCGTGGGAGGGGGAAGCGTCGTTCATCCAAAGGACGCATTGTAAAAAAAGCTTCATCGCTCCGTCACCGGTTCGTAACGACACCCGTCTAGTCTTCCTCCGGTCAACGATTTCATGTCAAACCGGTAACAGGAGTACAGCTCAATGCGCAATCATTCACTTCGTGTCGCGGGCGCTTCCGCCCTTTCGTTCCTGATCGCCGCGCCGGCCTTTTCCGGGGGCGTCACGGTGTACAAGCAGGACGGCAAGTACGTCAAGCTGGGCGGCCGGATCCAGATGCAGTATCACCGCACCGATGTGGACAACGGTGGCAGCACGGACGAGCTGTTCTTCCGCCGTTTCCGCCCCTACATCGAGGGCAGCATCCACCCCGACTGGAAGGGCAAGTTCCAGTTCGATCTGGGCAAGGCCGAGGGCAGCAACGAGGTGGCCGTCAAGGACGCCTACATGCAGTATCTCGGTATCGAGGGCATGAAGATCACCCTGGGTAACGCCAAATCCTCGTTCTCGCGCGAGTTCCTGACCTCGTCGAAGAAACAGCAGCTGGTCGAGCGCACCTTCGTCGGCGACCACAACTACGGTACGCCGGACCGCAGCCTGGGCCTGCACCTGTCGGGCCACGCCGCCGATGGCAAGATCACCTGGGGCGCCACCGCCGCGCAGGCCGACATCGATCCGGATGCGAAGAAGCTCGATTTCGATTCACCGGTCAATCGCAACGACGACTTCAACGAGGGCCGCTTGTACGCTGCCCGCGTCGATTTCCATCCGCTGGGAAAACTCAAGTTCTCGCAGGGCGCTTTCAAGGACGAGACCCGGGCCACCATCGGCGTGGCCGCCTTCCGCTGGTCCAGTGACGGTGACGTCGAGACCTATACCGCCAACGGCGTATCCACCAGCACCAGCAAGGCCGACGTCGACCAGGTCACCGGCTACGAAGTCAGCGGTGCCCTGCGCGTCGCCGGTCTGTCGGTCGACGCCCAGTACAACCGCTTCAGCGCCGATACGGTCGATGACAATTTCACCGGTGGTTTGTACAGGAATGGCTCAACGGATCTGAAGAACTGGGCCGTGGAGGGCGGCTACATGGTCATGCCGGCGAAGCTGGAGGTGGTGGCGGGCTATCAGAGCCAGGATGCCGACAACTACGCCGACAAGTGGACCCGCACCTCGGTGGGGGCCAACTGGTACATCCACAAGCACGACATCAAGGTGCAGGCCACGTACCGAATGAACGACAGCGAGAACGGCGTCAAGAATGCCGACGTCGATGAACTGTTCGTGCAGGCCCAGTACGTGTTCTGAGCCCACCCCGCCCCTCCCCTGTAGGAGCGGGCTTGCCCGCGATCCCGGTAGCTGTTGCGCAGGCCTTGCCGGCTGCGCCGGGATCGCGGGCAAGCCCGCTCCTGCGGGAGGGGGGTGGAAAGCGGGGGCGGACCGTTCAGGCCGCGTTCAGCATGTAGCGCAGGGCGTCGAACTCACGGTAGCCGACGTGCTGCAGCATCAGGCCGATGCCGCCGTCGCGCTGGTGCACGACATAGGCCGGCAGGCGGTGCTCCACCTGCTTGCCGTTGGTGGCGGCGGTGAAGGCCACTTCCAGGCGTGACTGCGGCGGAATGTGCACGCCCTGCAGTTCGACGAACATGCCTTCCAGGCTGATGTCGCGGGTCTTGCCGTTGATCATGCCCAGCGGCGGGTAATAGAGATTGACCTCGATGGACAGAGGCTTGCGGGTGCTCCAACGATGTTCCACGGCCATACGGGATACTCCCTTGTCTGGTGGACAGCTGAAAATTTGACGTTTTCCTGACTGAAAAGCAATTTTGATGCCAGCTGTCGTCCCCGGGCCGGCGCCGGCCTGTCACATGACTGTCACAATTGCCCTATACCATGAGCGCGCCATGCCCGATTCCCACCCCAGCGACGACTACGGTTCCAGCGCCCATTTCCGCCTGCGGCTTCTGCGCGACCGCCTGGCGCAGTATGCCGTGGGGGCCGGCGGTGTCGGCGTCATCATCGCCATCCTGCTGATATTCTTCTATTTGCTCTACGTGGTCATGCCGCTGCTGGAGTCTCCGGACATGGAGGCGGTGGCCAGCTACCAAGCGCCCGGCGGGACGCCCTCCCTGTACCTGGCCATGGAGGAACAGGCCGAGGTCGGTGTCTCCTTCGACGCGGCCGGCCGGGTGCATTTCTTCGCCACCGGCGACGGCAGCGAGATCCGCCGACTGCAGCTGCGCCTGCCGAAGGGTACCCGCGTGACGACGCTTGCCGCCGCGCAGCCGGCCAGCGGGGTGGTGGCGCTGGGCCTGTCCAACGGCCAGGCGCTGGTGGTCCGGCACCGCTACCGGGTGAGTTTCCCCGGGGACCGGCGCCTCATTACGCCGGAGCTCGAGTACCCGCTGGGCGAGGAGCCGCTCACCCTGGATCCCTACGGCCATGCCCTGCAGGTGCTGGCGATCCAGTCCGGCGAGGACGGCACCACGCTGGCCGGCTGGAGCGGCGGCACCCAGCTTCATCTGTTGCAGGCCCGGCCCGAGGAGTCGCTGCTCGACGACGAGGGCGGCTTCGAGTTGTTCCGGCGCACCACGACCAACAGCGTCGGGCCGCTCAAGGCCATGCGCATGAACCCCGAGCAGCGCGCGCTCTACCTGGTCGGCGAGGACGGCCGGCTGGCCTGGCTGGACATCTCGGATGTCGAGAGCCCGTCGCTGGTGGAACAGATCCCGGTGACGGCGCCAGGTGTCGGCGTCCGCGACGTGCAGCTGCTGGCCGGCGGCATCTCGCTGCTCATCGCCGGGGGTGACGGCCGGGTCGGCCAGTGGTTCGCGGTGCGCGACGACGCCGGCGAACGCCGCATGCGGCTGATCCGCAGCTTCGACGTGCAGGCGCCCCTGCATGCGCTGGTGCCGGAATACGCCCGCAAGGGCTTCGCGACCGGGGAGGCGGACGGTTCGGTCGCGCTCTACCACGCCACCTCGCACCAGCGGCTGTTGCGGCGTCCGGTATCCGCCGGCACCATTCGCCGGCTGGCGCTGGCGCCGCGCGGCGATGCCCTGCTGGCCGAGGACGCGGACGGCCGGCTGCATTTCTGGCGGGTGCACAATCCGCACCCGGAGGTGTCCTGGTCGTCGCTGTGGGGCAAGGTCTGGTACGAGGGCCACGACCGGCCCGAATACCTCTGGCAGTCGTCCGCCGCCGACAACGACTTCGAGCCCAAGCTGAGCCTGACGCCGCTCACCTTCGGCACCTTCAAGGCCGCCTTCTACGCCATGCTGTTCGCCATCCCGCTGTCCATCCTCGGCGCCATCTACGCGGCCTACTTCATGGCGCCGCGCATGCGTCGGGTGGTCAAGCCGACCATCGAGATCATGGAGGCGCTGCCGACCGTCATCCTCGGCTTCCTGGCCGGGCTGTGGCTGGCGCCGCTGGTGGAGAGCCACCTGCCCGGCGTGTTCGCCCTGCTCATCGTGCTGCCGTTCGGCATCCTGCTGGCGGCCTGGCTGTGGCACCATGCGCCGCAGCGCTGGAAGTCCCTCGTGCCCGAGGGTTGGGAGGCGGCGCTGCTGGTGCCGGTACTGATCGGCCTGGGCATGCTGGCGTTGCAGCTCAGCCCGTGGCTGGAGCGGCTGCTGTTCGGCGGCGACATGCCGCACTGGCTCAGCGCCGAGCTGGGCATCGGCTTCGACCAGCGCAACTCGCTGGTGGTGGGCATGGCCATGGGTTTCGCCATCATTCCCACCATATTTTCCATTGCCGAGGACGCCATCTTCAGCGTGCCGCGCCACCTCACCAACGGTTCGCTGGCGCTGGGCGCCACGCCCTGGCAGACGCTGATGCGGGTGGTGCTGCTGACCGCCAGTCCCGGCATCTTTTCGGGCGTCATGATGGGCGTGGGCCGCGCCGTGGGCGAGACCATGATCGTGCTCATGGCGACCGGCAACACGCCGGTGATGGACATGAGCATATTCCAGGGCATGCGCACGCTGTCGGCCAACATCGCCGTCGAGGTCCCGGAGGCCGAGGTCGCCAGCACCCATTACCGGGTGCTGTTCCTGGCGGCGCTGGTGCTGTTCCTGTTCACCTTCGCCTTCAACACCGGCGCGGAACTGGTGCGCCAGCGGCTGCGCCGCAAGTACAGTTCATTGTAGGGAGGGCGCATGCGCAGCACGACCGAATGGATGAAGAGCGGGGCGCCCTGGATCTGGCTGAACGCCGGCGCCGTGGCGGCCAGCCTCATCATGGTGCTCGGCCTGCTGGGCCTGATCGCCTACAAGGGCCTGGGCCATTTCTGGCCGGCCCGGGTGTGGGAGTTCCAGTACCACAGGGCCGACGGCAGCGAGGTGCGCCTGCTGGGCGAGATCCGCGACCAGGAGTCCATCAACGCGGCGCGGCTGCGCGACGCCGGCGAGCAGGTGCCGGAGGACGCCGGCGAGGAAGTGACGCGCTACCTGGTCAAGATCGGCAACCGTGACCTGTTCGGGCGCGACTTCCTGTGGCTGATCGAGCCGGGCATCGCCAGCCGCGAACTGGCGCCAGACGTGGTGGCGTTCGAACGCCGCGAGTGGGGCAATTTCTACGGATGGCTGCTGGCGGTGAAGCAGCAGGGCGACAAGGTCGCCGAGGGCGGTGCCGCCTGGCCGGAGCTGCTGGCGCGCCTGCGGCGGGTGGACGAACTGCACGACCGCATCCGCACCCTGGAGAAGGACGAGATCGGCGCCATCAACTACCGGCTGGAGCGCCTGCGTCTGCAGCAGCGGCGACTGGAACTGGAGGGCAGGGACACCCCGCGGGCGCTGGCCGGGCTGGAGGCCGAGCGCAAGACCCTGAAGGCGCGTTTTGCCACCCTGCGCAAACAGCTCGACGGCCTGTACCGTGACATCCGCCGCGACAGCGCGCTGATGAAGATCGCCGACGGCCGCGAGGTCGAGGTGCCGCTGGCCAAGGTGGTGCGGGCCTACCGGCCCAACGCCATGGGGCCGGCGGGCCGCGCCGGCTTCTATCTCGCCAAGCTGTGGGAGTTCGTCAGCGACGAGCCACGCGAGGCCAATACCGAGGGCGGCATTTTCCCGGCCATCTTCGGCACCGTGCTCATGGTCATGCTGATGGCGGCGCTGGTCACCCCCTTCGGGGTGGTGGCGGCGGTGTACCTGCGCGAGTACGCCAGCCAGGGGCCGCTGACCCGGTTGATACGCATCGCCGTCAACAACCTGGCCGGCGTGCCGTCCATCGTCTACGGGGTGTTCGGCCTCGGTTTCTTCGTCTACTTCCTGGGGGGCAACATCGATCGGCTGTTGTTCCCGGAGGCGCTGCCGGCGCCGACCTTCGGCACGCCGGGCCTGATGTGGGCGTCGCTGACGCTGGCGCTGCTGACGGTGCCGGTGGTGATCGTCGCCACCGAGGAAGGGCTGGCGCGCATACCGCGCTCCATACGCGAGGGCAGCCTGGCGCTGGGCGCGACCAAGGCCGAGACCCTGTGGCGCACCGTGCTGCCCATGGCCAGCCCGGCCATGATGACCGGGCTGATCCTGGCCGTGGCGCGCGCCGCCGGCGAGGTGGCGCCGCTGATGCTGGTGGGCGTGGTGAAGCTGGCGCCGGCCCTGCCGCTGGACACCAACCCGCCGTTTCTGCACCTGGATCGCAAGTTCATGCACCTGGGGTTCCACATCTACGACGTCGGCTTCCAAAGTCCCAACGTGGAGGCGGCGCGGCCGCTGGTGTACGCCACCGCGCTGCTGCTGGTGGTGGTCATCGTGGTGCTGAACCTCACCGCCATCTATATTCGCAACCGCCTGCGCGAGAGATACCGCGCGCTGGAACAGTAACCCGGAGGACAGTGATGCAGAGTACGACAGCCACGGCCCCCGACAACACCGGGGATGCACAGGCCGCGAGGGAGGACATCTGCCTGCAGGTGCGCGACCTGAGCCTCTGGTATAGCGAGTCCCAGGCGCTGAAGTCGGTCGTCATGGATATTCCGCGCCGCAGGGTCACCGCCTTCATCGGCCCCAGCGGCTGCGGCAAGTCGACCCTGCTGCGCTGCTTCAACCGCATGAACGACCTGGTCGAGGGCGCGCGCATCGAGGGCCGGATCCTGCTCGACGGCCAGGATATCTACGCGCCCTCGGTGCGGGTGGCGCAGCTTCGCCAGCGCATCGGCATGGTGTTCCAGAAGCCCAATCCTTTCCCCAAGAGCATCTACGAGAACGTCGCCTATGGCCTGCGCCTGCAGGGCGTGAAGAGCCGCCGGCGGCTGGACGAGGTGGTGGAGAAGGCGTTGCGCGGAGCCGCCCTCTGGGACGAGGTCAAGGATCGGCTGCACGAGAACGCGCTGGGCATGTCGGGCGGCCAGCAGCAGCGCCTGGTGATCGCGCGAGCCATCGCCGTCGAACCGGAAGTGCTGCTGCTCGACGAGCCGGCCTCGGCGCTGGACCCGATTTCCACGCTCAAGATCGAGGAGCTGATCTACGAGCTGAAATCGAAATACACCATCGTCATCGTCACCCACAACATGCAGCAGGCGGCGCGCGTGTCCGACTATACTGCTTTCATGTACCTGGGCGAGCTGATCGAGCACGACGACACCAACACCATCTTCACCAACCCGCGCGAGAAGATGACGGAAGACTACATCACCGGGCGCTACGGCTGAGCCGTCGGCCGGGCTGCCCCCGGGAGGAAAAGCACATGACGGATCTTCACATCGGTGAACACATTTCGAGGCAGTACAACGAGGAGCTGGAGGATATCCGCACCCGGGTGCTGGCCATGGGCGGGCTGGTCGAACAGCAGCTCAAGAATGCCGTGCAGTCGCTGGTGGAGCGCGATACCGAACTGGCCGCCCAGGTGATCCTTCTGGATCACGAGGTCAACGCCATGGAAGTGGCCATCGACGAGGAATGCACCACCATCCTGGCCCGGCGCCAGCCGGCGGCCAGCGACCTGCGGCTGATCGTGGCGGTCATCAAGACCATCACCGACCTGGAACGCATCGGCGACGAGGCGGAGCGCATCGCGCGCATGGCGAGCCGGCTCTCGGAAGACGGCCGCAGCGTCAAGCTGGTGACCCGCATCGCCGAAATGGGCCAGCACGTGCGCGAAATGGTGCGCGGCGCGCTGGACGCCTTCGCCCACCTGGATACGGACAAGGCCGTCGAGATCTGGGACCGCGACCGCCGCGTGGACGAGGAGTACGAGTCGCTGATGCGCGAGCTCATGACCTTCATGATGGAAGACCCGCGCACCATCCCCAGCATCCTGGAGACGGTGTTCTCCATTCGCGCCCTGGAGCGCATCGGCGACCGCGCCACCAACATCTGTGAATACGTGATCTACCTGGTCAAGGGCAAGGACGTGCGCCACACCCGCCTCACCGACGAGGCGGACGACGCCTGAGGCCGAACCCTTTCATCGACCCCCTGTAGGAGCGGGCTTGCCCGCGATCGGTTCCCCGCCTGGCGCGAGGTGGTCGCCGTGATCGCGGGCAAGCCCGCTCCTACAGGGGGGTGGCGGCCAGGAGAAACTCCAGCAGCGCCTTCTGCGCGTGCAAGCGGTTCTCCGCCTCGTCCCAGACCACGCTCTGCGGGCCGTCGATGACGTCGGCGGTGACTTCCTCGCCGCGGTGGGCCGGCAGGCAATGCATGAACAGGGCGTCCTTGTCGGCCAGCATCATGAGCGCTGCGTTGACCTGGTAGGGGGCGAATACGCGTTCGCGCGCCCTCTGTTCGTCTTCCTGGCCCATGCTGGCCCAGACGTCGGTCACCACAAGCTGGGCGCCGCGCACCGCCTGGGCGGGATCGTCGTACAGGCTGACACGGTCGCCGGCGGCGGCCACGATGGCGTCGTCGGGGCGATAGCCCGGCGGTGCTGCGACGTTGAGGTGGAAGTCGAACTGGCGGGCGGCGTTGATGTAGGAATGGCACATGTTGTTGCCGTCGCCGATGAAGGCCACCGTGGCGCCGCGAATGTCGCCGCGCAGTTCGAACCAGGTCTGCATGTCCGCCAGCAGCTGGCAGGGATGGTAGGTGTCGGTCAGGGCATTGATCACCGGTACCTGCGAGTAGTCAGCGAAGCGGGTGATCTTGTCGTGCTCGAAGGTGCGGATCATGATGATGTCGACCATGCGCGACATGACCCTGGCGCTGTCTTCCAGCGGTTCGCCGCGGCCGAACTGGGTGTCCTTGGGGGAAAGGAACATGGCGTGGCCGCCGAGCTGCGCCATGCCGGCTTCGAAGGACACGCGGGTGCGGGTCGAGGATTTCTCGAAGATCATGGCCAGTACGCGGTGCCGGAGACTCTCGTGTGCCTGACCGTCCCGCAGCAGGGATTTGAGTTCGCTGGCGCGCGCCAGCAGGCCGCGCAGTTCGTCCGGCGTGCAGTCGAGCAGGGTCAGGAAGTGGCGCGGCGTCATGCGGCGGCCTCCTGCAGGAAGGCGGCGACCAGGCCGGTCGTCAGCTCGACGATGCGGTCGGCCTCGTTGTCGCTGATGACCAGTGGCGGCAGCAGCCGCACCACGTTGCCGGCCGTGACGTTGATCAGCAGGCCCTGCTGAAGCGCCTGGCCGACCAGCCCGGCGCAGGGCCGGTCCAGCTCTATGCCGAGCATGAGACCGCGGCCGCGCACCGATACCACGCCCTCCAGCCCGTCCAGCCGGGCGGCGAAGCCGGCCCGCATGCGCTCACCGAGCCGGGCCGCGCGCTCGATCAGGCCGTCCCGCTCGAGTGTCTCCACGACCGCCAGCGCCGCCCGGCTGGTCAGCGGGTTGCCACCGAAGGTGGAACCGTGGTTGCCGGGCTGGAACACCGTGGCGGCCGTGCCGCGCGCAATGCAGGCGCCGATGGGAACGCCGTTGCCGAGCGCCTTGGCCAGGGTCATGACGTCCGGCCGGATGCCGCTGTGCTGGTGAGCGAACCAGCGGCCGGTGCGGCCCATGCCGGTCTGCACTTCGTCCAGCATCAGCAGCCAGCCGCGCCGGTCGCACAATTCACGCAACTGCGGCAGGTAGTCGTCGGCGGGCATCCGCACGCCGCCCTCGCCGATAATGGGTTCCACCAGCACGGCTACCACATCGCTGCGGCTGGCGGCGATGGTATGGATGGCGTCCAGATCGTCGTAGGGTGCGCGCAGGAAACCCGGCACCAGCGGTTCGAAGCCGGCCTGGATGCGGCGGTTGCCGGTGGCGCTGAGGGTGGCGAGGGTGCGGCCATGGAAGCTGCCCTCGGTGACGATAACCTGCGGTGTGTCGATGTCCTTGCGGTGGCCGTACAGGCGCGCCAGCTTGATGGCCGCCTCGTTGGCCTCGGCGCCGGAATTGCAGAAGAAAGCGCGGTCCATGTCCGCCACCCGGCACAGCGCGTCCGCCAGCCGTTCCTGGTTTTCGATGTGGTAGAGATTGGACGTGTGCAGCAGCTTCTGCGCCTGGTCGCAGAGGGCGGCACCGACGGCCGGGTGGGCGTGGCCCAGGCCGCACACGGCGATGCCGCTGACGGCGTCCAGGTAGTCGCGGCCCTCGCTGTCGGTCAGCGTGGCGCCCTGGCCGCGTACGAAACGGACCGGCAGCGGGCTGTAGGTATTCATCAGGTGCTCGGACATCGACCGCCTCGAAAACGACAAGGCAGCCCGCCGGGGGCTGCCGGAAAAACCTGACATTCTATCCTTCCCGCGACCATTGTCCAAGGGGCCGGCGCGAGCGCCGCTCCGCTCGCGGACAATGTCCGTGCTTTCCGTGGCCATGAACCCCGTCGGGCGCAGGTGAATGGCCGAAAAAAAACCCGGCCGCACGGGCCGGGTCGTGGATCGAAGGACCGCTTGCGGCTAGAACGGCAGGCCGTGACCGAAGGCCGTCATGCCCAGCAGCATGGGAATGGACAGCAGGGTGTTGGTGCGCGAGGCCATCAGCGCAACGCTCTTGGCGCTGGCGATCGCTTCCGGGCTGTGCTGCTTGCCGTCCAGACCGAGGATCTTCTTCTGGTTGGGCCAGATCAGCACCCAGACGTTGAACAGCATGATGGTGCCCAGCCAGGCGCCCATGCCGATCACCGACGTGTTGGTGGCGAAGCTGAAGCTCTCGAAGGTGAAGGCCTGGGCCAGGATGCCCATCTTGAACAGGGCGGCGGCGCCGGACAGCCAGGTCAGGACGGCGGCCCAGCGGAACCACAGCAGGGCGCGCGGCGCGACGTACTTGTTGATGGCAGCCGGGCCCGGCTCCTTGTCGGCCAGGGCGGCGCCCACGGCGGGCACCTGGACGAAGTTGAAGTAATAGAGCAGGCCGATCCAGGTGATGCCGACGATGACATGGAACCAGACGGTCCATTCGATCGGATTGCCCTGCCCGCTGCTCAGGGCCCAGCCGATGACCAGTGCCAGGATGATGCCGGAAACGATGGTTCCGGTGATGGACTTGAGTGGGTTCATGCGTGTCTTCCTCCCGTTTGCGTACAGTTTTGATTCGAATACCCAAGCATTTTACTTGGTCTTATTTCATTACGGAAGTGCCAACAGCGATATCGCTGCGATATTATCCCGCATCGTCTCCACGTTCCGGCCCTGGAGCATACATGTCCCTGGATGCCATCCAGCTCAGCCTGTTCGCCAGCCGCATCGCCGCCGTCTGCGACGAGATGGGCGCGGTGCTGCGCCGCGCCGCCTTTTCGCCCAACATCCGCGACCGGCTGGACTACTCCTGTGCGGTGTTCGACCCCGACGGCCATCTGTGTGCGCAGGCGGCGCATATCCCGGTGCATCTCGGCAGCATGGCCTGGGCCATGGCCGGCCTGGTGGCGGCGCGCGACTGGCGCGAGGGTGACATGCTGGTGGTCAACGACCCCTTCCAGGGCGGTACGCACCTGCCGGACGTGACGCTGGTGGCGCCGGTGTTCCTCGACCGCGAGCTGGTCGGCTTCGTCGCCAACCGCGCCCACCACGCCGACATCGGCGCCGACAGTCCCGGTTCCATGCCCATCGTCTCGCGCCTGCATGACGAGGGGCTGCTGATCGCACCGACACTGCTGGTGGAGGCCGGCGACGTGCGCCGGGAAGTGCTGGACGGCATCGTCAGCGCCACCCACGACGCGGCCGTCACCGGCGGTGATTTCGCCGCCCAGATCAGCGCCAACCGGACCGGTGTGGCGCGCCTGCAGACACTGGCGGGCCCGCTCGGGGCCGGCGGCTACCTGGCCGGCCTGCGGGCGCTCAACGACTACGGCGAGCGCATTGCACGCAGCGCCCTGGCGCGGTTGCCGGACGGCCGCTACCGTTTCAGCGACGTCATGGACGACGACGGGCTGGGCCGGCAGGACATCCCGCTGCAGGTGAGCGTGCACATCGAAGCCGGCGACGTGAAGGTGGATTTCGCCGGCACCGCGGACCAGGTGGAGGGCAACATCAACTGCCCCTTGTCGGTGGCCGCAGCCGCGGTGTATTACGTGTTCCGCTGCCTGATGGATGCGCGCACGCCGGCCTGCGCTGGCAGCTTCCGCATGATCGACATCCAGGCGCCGCCGGGCTGCCTGCTCAATGCCCGGCCGCCGGCGGCGGTGGCGGCCGGCAACGTGGAGACCAGCAGCCGGGTGGTGGACCTGGTGCTGGGGGCGCTGGCGCAGGCGGTGCCCGAGCGCATCCCGGCCGCCAGCCAGGGCACCATGAACAACCTGGCCATGGGTGCGCGCGGGGAGGCCGCCTGGGACTACTACGAGACGCTCGGCGGCGGTATGGGCGCCGGGGCGCACGGCGGCGGCCTGTCGGCGGTCCAGACCCACATGACCAACACCCTGAACACGCCGGTGGAAGTGCTGGAAGCCGCCTTCCCGCTGCGGGTGCGCCGCTACGCGGTGCGGCGCGGCTCCGGCGGGGCCGGGCGCCGCCCGGGCGGCGACGGCCTGGAGCGCGAATACGAGTTTCTGGCTCCGACCCGGCTGACGCTGATCACCGAGCGCCGTCGCCACCGGCCCTGGGGGCTGGCGGGCGGGGGTGCCGGCCGGGCCGGCGAGAACCGCCTCAACGGCCGGCCGCTGCCGGCCAAGACGGCGCTGTCGGCGACGGCCGGCGATCGCCTGCTGATACGTACGCCCGGCGGCGGCGGCTTTGGCGCGGCCTGAGAAGAAAACACAGGGTTATCAGTAAATTGCGTGGCACTATCCGCCGTTTTGTGAACCCGTTCAGATTTTTGACGCCCGGCCGTTACAGTAGCGGATATGGCCTGCTCGAGCGGGACATGTGGAAGCGACGTCCCGTACAGGTCTGCTGATGGTCCGGTCCATGATGAGATTCGCCTCGATAGCCCTTTCCCTGTGGTTGGCCGCGTCGGCGCCGTTCGCGGCCGCCGACACGCCGTCACCCATCGTCGGTGGCGGTGCCCACTTTGCCTGGGTGGTGTTCGACCGCCTCAAGCCCGACCTGGAGCGGGTGGCCGGCCGGCCCATCGAGCTGCACGGCCGCAATTCCACCCTCGGCATGGGCTGCAACGCCGGCATCAAGACGGCGCTCGCCAGCCGCCCCGGCCACGAGACCTTCGGTTTCGTCTGCTGCCCGCTGGATCCGCGGGAAGTGGCGGACAAGGGGCTGCGGGTCTTTCCCATTGCCCGCGAACCCATCCTGATCGTGGTCAACCGCGACAACCCGGTGTCCGGCCTGAGCGCGGAGCAGGTGCGTGGCATCATGCGTGGTGACATCCTCAACTGGAGCGAGGTCGGCGGCGAGGACGAGCCCATCGTGCTGGTGACGCGCTTGCACTGCAAGAAGCGTCCCGGCCACTGGAAGACGATCCTCCCCGATACCGGCCGCTTCCGTCAGCAGCGTCTCAATGTCAGTAGCGCGGCCGACATGGAGCAGCGCGTCAGCGATTTTCGCGGCGCCATCGGGCATATCGGTTCGACCTGGGATTTTCGCCCCGACAGCAAGCTCAAGGTGCTGCGCATCGACGGCATCGAGGCCGATGCCGACAGCCTGCGCAGCGGGCGTTATCCCTTCTACCGTGAGCTGGCGGCCGTCACCGGCCGGCAGCCCTCCGACCGCGTACTCGCCGTCATCCGCGAAGTGCAGACCGGGCCCGCCTTCCGGCGGATCGCTGTCCGCTACCGGCTCCTGCCCCTGAATCCTGCCGCCGGCGGCACCAGCCCATGACCTACAAATCACGCCTGCTCATCTACGTAGGGACGCTGGTGATACTGATAACGGGGATGATGACGCTGTCCTTCCGGATGGCGCAGGATGTCATCCTGGCGGATGCACAAGAACACCTGCGTCACGCCGCCCACGTCAAACAGGACCAGATCCGCGCCCAGCGCGAGGAACTGGCCCGCTATACCGAACTCATCAGTGGCGACCTGCGCCTGCAGGAGGCCCTGTACCTGGTGCTGCAGCTGAGGGCCGGCGACGAGGGCCTGCTGGCCTACTACCGCCGCCAGTTCGGTGCCCTGCCGGTCGATGTCAGCCTCATCCTGGATGGCAGCGGCAAAGTGCTGCTGGGGCAGGCCGACAGTGGTCTGGCCAGGCAGGTAGGCCGCCGCATGAACGAGATGCAGCGTGGGCATTTCTATACCCGCAGCCCGCGCGGCGTCGTCATGGCGGCCATGGCACCGGTGGTCTACGAGGGCGAGAAGCTGGCGACCGTGGTGGTGGGCCGCATCCTCAGCCAGGACTGGCTGATGCGCCAGGAAGAAGGCAGCAGCGACTACGTGCTGTTCTTCGAGGAAGGGGGCAAGGTGCTGTGGAGCAGCAACCCGGCCTGCCGGGGCAAGGACGTGGACCTGGCGCAGGGCGAGCTGCGGGGGGATCAGGAGTATTACCGCCTGCACCCGGTGGAACTGGCCGGGGATGGCGGCGGCGAGGTGCCGCAGCTGTGGCTGGGGATCTCCGAGACCAGCCTGCTGGCGCTGCTCAAGCGCTACCAGCACTGGGCCCAGGGACTGACCGCGGGCGGCGGTCTGGTCGTGTTGCTGTTCGGATGGCTGGTACTGCGCAATTTCAGCAAGCCCTTCATGCAGCTCATGCACACCACCGAGCAGATGATGAACGGCAAGCTCCCGACCATGAAGCGTTCCAGTTCCAACACCGAAATGGACCGGCTGGTGAACCGCTTCGCCGACGTGCTGGATGCCCTGCGGCGTGAGCAGGATGAAGTCCGGCGCGTGCACAAGAAACTGCAGGAGAGCGCCATCCGCGACAGCCTGACCGGTCTCTACAACCGGCGCTACCTGCAGGAGATGGTGCCCGGACTGCTGGCCCAGGTCGTGCGCGACGGCCGCTACCTGACGGCCATCCTGCTCGACCTGGACTACTTCAAGCGCATCAACGACCGCTACGGGCACCTGGCCGGCGACGCCGTGCTGGTGCACTTTGCCACCCTGCTCAAGCACAATTCACGCAGTACCGACCACGTGTTCCGGCTCGGTGGCGAGGAATTCCTCATCCTCAACCTGGCCGACCGGCCGCAGGGCAGCGTGGTGCTGGCCAACAAGCTGCGCGAGGCGGTGGCCAGCCAGCCGCTTCGTTACCAGGGGCAGGACATTCCCGTGTCCGTCAGCGCCGGCGTCTCCTGCTGTTTCGGCGAGCAGGGCGAGGGTTCGCTGTCGCGCCTGCTCAGCGAGGCCGACAAGGCGCTCTACGAAGCCAAGTCGGCGGGCCGCAACAATGTCGTCGTCCATCCCAGCTGCCGCCAGGCCGAGAGCAACTTGCGCCAACACCAGCTGAAGCTGGTCAGCAGCACCCCCGACAATATCTCCTGACCGGCATCCGCGCCTGTTCCGGCACCGGCGTTTGGCGTAAACTTCGCGCTTCACTTGAAGAGCGTCCGACCGTTCGCCGCGATGCGCCCCGTCGCCCGGCGACGCGCGGGCCGGCAGGGCTGTCCACGTGTGCGGAATTTGCGGCGAAATGCGGATCGACGGAAGCAGGCCCGAGCCGGCCGTGCTGGATCGCATGCTGCCGCCGCTGGCCAGCCGCGGCCCTGACCATGAAGGCCGTTACCTGAACGGGCCGGTGGCGCTCGGCCACCGGCGTCTGTCCGTCATCGACCTGTCACATGCCTCCGACCAGCCCTGGGTGGACGAGGCGCTGGAGCTGGCGCTGGTGTTCAACGGCGCCATCTACAATTACCGCGAACTGCGCGAGGAGCTGCGCGGCAGGGGCCACGTCTTCGTCAGTGACGGCGACACCGAGGTCGTGCTGCGCGCCTACGCCGAGTGGGGCGAGGACTGCGTCACCCGCCTGCACGGCATGTTTGCCTTCGTCGTCTGGGACGGGCGCCGGCGCGAGCTGGTGCTGGCGCGCGACCGCTTCGGCATCAAGCCGCTGTACTACTCGCAGACGGCGAGCCATTTCCGTTTCGCCTCCAACAGTCAGTCGCTGCTGGCCGGCGGCGGCGTCGACCGCTGTATCGATCCGGTCGCCCTGCACCACCATTTCACGCTGCATGCCGTGGTGCCGGCGCCGCGCACCCTGCTGTGCGGCATACGCAAGCTGCCACCGGCCCACGTCATGGTGGTGAACGCGCAGGGCCGGGACCGCGTGCATGCCTACTGGGAGCTGGACGCCCGCACCCCGGACGGGCCCGCCAGCGAGTGGGAATGGGCGGAGCTGGTGCGCGAGGAACTGCGCGAGGCGGTGCGCCGCCGCCGCACCGTCGCCGACGTGCCGGTCGGGGTGCTGCTGTCCGGCGGCCTGGACAGCAGCCTGCTGGTGGCGCTGCTGGCCGAGCACGGCGGCGGCGACCTGCTCACCTTCTCGGTCGGCTTCGAGGACCACCCCCACGAGCGCGGCAGCGAGTTCGAGTTCTCCGACCAGGTGGCCGAGCGCTACGGCACCCGCCACCACAAGATCCACATCCCCAACCACGAAGTGCTGGAACGGCTGCCCGAGGCCATCGACCACATGAGCGAGCCGATGTCGGGGCAGGACGCGGTGGCCTTCTATCTCTTGTCGGAGCGCGTATCGGAGCACGTCAAGGTGGTGCAGAGCGGGCAGGGTGCCGACGAGGTGTTCGGCGGCTATTTCTGGTACCCGCTCATGGGCCGGGCGCAGGGCTCGGACCTGGAACGCTTCCGCCAGTACTACTTCGACCGCGACCACGACGAGTTCCTGCGCCTGGCCGATGCGTCCTGCCACGGCCCCGACTACACCGCCGCCCTGGTGGCGGAGCGGCTGCGCCGGGCGCGGGCCGACCGCTTCCTGAACCGGGTGCTCAGTTTCGACGTCACCACCCTGATCGTCGACGACCCGGTCAAGCGCGTCGACAACATGACCATGGCCTGGGGGCTGGAGGCGCGCGTGCCCTTTCTCGATCACCGGCTGGTGGAGCGGGTGGCCGGCATGCCGCCGGAGTACAAGATCCGCTCGCAGGGCAAGCACATCCTCAAGCGCATCGCCCGCGGCCTGGTGCCGGACGCCGTCATCGACCGGCCCAAGGCCTATTTCCCGGTGCCGGCGCTCAAGTACGTGCGGGGCGAGTTCCTGGAATTCATGCGCGACATCCTCGATTCCCGCGCCTGCCGCGAACGCGGGTTGTACCGGCGCGACTACGTGGACGCCCTGCTGGCCGACCCCGAGCACCAGTTGACGCGCCTGCAGGGCAGCAAGCTGTGGCACCTGGCGGCGCTGGAACTCTGGCTGCAGCGCAACCTGGACGGGATAACCCCGTGATCGCTGGCTTTTTAGGTCCGGCGGCACAGAGTACACTGCGCTGCAATCCGGCAAGACTCACAGCTTGAAGACGAGGTCGACGAAATGGACGTGATGGACAGAATCAAAGAGACGGTCGAGAGCCACCCGATCGTCATTTTCATGAAAGGCACCCCGCAGATGCCGATGTGCGGCTACTCCAGCCGCACCGCCCAGGTGCTGCAGGCCTGTGACGTGGACTTCGCCCACGTCAACGTGCTGGCCGACCCCGAGATCTTCGAGAACCTGCCGCGCTTCGCCAACTGGCCGACCTTCCCGCAGGTCTATGTCAACGGCGAACTCATCGGCGGCCACGACATCACCGTCGAAATGTTCCAGAAGGGCGAACTCAAGCCGCTGCTGCAGGAAGCCGCCGGCAAGGCCGCCAACGGCTGACGGAACCCCCGCCGGAAAAGCCTACGGGTGGTTTCGGTTCGGTGGCTTCGGTAGGGTGGGGTGAGCGCAGCGAACCCCACCAGGATTCCACCGCGCCGTCCCCCACCGCCCTGGCCAAAAGGCACAAAGACCACCACGGGGGAATGCAACCGGAACCTCTGCGTTACTTTGCGTTCTCTGCGCCTTTGCGGTGGGTTT
>JALSRI010000071.1 GCA_026984835.1 Thiohalobacter sp.
CTCGTCGGGCGGCGTCGACCAGAACAGGTGTTGGCCGAAGCGCATCAAGAGGCTGCCCGCCACCGCGGCCACCACGACCAGAAGCACCGCCAGGCCCAGGTTGATGTCCAGCAACTGGTCGAGGCGGTACACGCCCCGGTAGTCGCTGTTGTAGAAATCGCCCCAGATCGGGAACAGGTCGCCGAACAGCAGCGAACCGGCGAGGAAACCGATCACGAACACCACCGCATCGATGCGGCCGGTGGCCACCGAGGCGGCCGCGGTGCCGGGGCAGAAGCCGCCCAGCGCCATGCCGATGCCGAACAGCAGGCCGCCGACCGCCATGGGCTTGAGGTAGGTGGGCAGGAAATACAGCCTGGACAGATCCAGTATGCCGGTCAGTCCCAGCAGCCACAGCCCCAGCATGCCGGTGACGATGGCCGAGAACATCACCACCGGCACGCCGACATCTTTCAGGTAGAAGGCGCGCGCAATCTTGCGGCTGTCGGTGAAGCCCGCGTGGTAGAGCCCGAAGCCGAACACGATGCCGGTCGGCACCGCCAGCCACAGGTTCAGCGTCTGCGAGACGACCCCGGTCTTGGCCAGCGGCGCGACTATATCCATTGCTTTCTCACGAAATAGGCCGTGGCGAAGCCGCCGAGGAAGATGCAAAGCAGGAAGGCCCAGGCGCCGACCGACAGCTCGGCGGCCCCCACCAGCCCCTGGCCGCTGGTGCAGCCGCGCGCCAGGCGCGCCGCAAAGCCGGTGAGGGCGCCGCCCACCAGGGCATACAGGAGGCGTCCGCCGCTGGATATGCGTGGCCCGCGCTGCACCTCGAAACGGAAATCCCGGCACGATACCGCGCCCAGGAAGGCGCCGATGAACAGGCCGACGAACAGGTAGACCAGGTAGTCCTCGAGGGGGTTGCGACCGTGGGCGAAGTAGTGCCCGAAATAGGCGCTCTGTTCGGTGAGTACGGGGAACAGCGCATGCTGCACGGTGGCGACGAAACGGGTCAGTGCGCCACTGACACCGATACCGCGACCGGCGATGACGTACGCCATCAACATGCTGAAACCGATCACGACCCCGGCAAGCACCGGCGGCCAGCGACGACGCAGGTCCACGCTGTCTCCTCCCTGGGTCCGTGGCACCCTGACCCGACCCGCGCCCGCATGCCCCCTGAACGGCAGCCCGGCGCTCCCGGCGCAGGTTGCCCAGCCATGCGGATACGATCGGACAGCGTACCCTTATAGATACCTTGGTTCTTGTACCCCGGCTCCGCCGCAGCGCTCCGCCGCATCCAGGCGACGGCTTGTCTGGTTCAAAAAGTAGTCGCCTCCCGGCGCTTTGTCCATAGTCGTCCGGCAATTTCCCCGCATTTGTTGACCGGTATCAATACACGCGGCCATTCGGGTACCTTTACAATGTCGATATCGGCTCGCGCGGAGACCCCTGCCATGCAACTGCAGAACATCATCATCAGCACCGGCATCGCAACCGCGGGGATGACGATACGCGACGTATTCGACGAATGTATCCGCTGCCACGTGCCGCGCATTCCGTTCGCCGAAGCCGACGGCACCATCAGCGGCTGCCTGTCCATACGCCACGTCATCCACAGGTTGTGCATCCCGGACTACGTGGTGGAGTATGCCGACCTGCTCGGTGACAGCCTCGGCTGCCTCAAGTTTCCGGAACAGCATGCCCGCCAGGTGATGAACCTGCCGGCGGAACGCTTCGTGCTGCGTGACTACGGCGTCATCGATTCGCAGGCGCCGATCGCCAGGGCGGTCGCCGTCATGGAAAAGCACGACACCAACTACGTCTTCGTCATAGACGACGGGGAATACCGCGGCATCGTCACCGTGGAGGGCATCGCCCGGCGCATGCTGGAGGTCGCAGCGACATGACGGGCGCGGGAGAGCTGCCGATGACGGCAGGCATGATCCTGTCCGCCGTCATCCTGGTGGCCGCCTACATCCTGGTCTTCACCGAGATCCTGCACCGCACCAACGCCGCCCTGATCGGCGCCGTGGTCATGGTCGGCGCCGGCAGCCTGGCCGGCTTCTACACCCAGGAACAGGCCGTCCAGGCCATCGACGCCAACACCATGCTGCTGCTGTCGGGCATGATGATACTGGTCGCCATACTGCGGCCCACCGGCGGCTTCGAGTACCTGGCCATCCACATCGCCAAGCTCGCCGCCCGCAGTCCGCGGCGCCTGCTCGTGTACCTGACCCTGGCCGTCAGTCTCACCAGCATGCTGCTCGACAACGTCACCACGGTCATCATCTTCGCGCCGCTGACCGCGCTCATCTGCGGCATGCTCAACATCAACCCCCTGCCCTTCCTGATGGCCGAGGCGATGACTTCCAACATCGGCGGCATCGCCACCCTGGTCGGCGACCCGCCCAACATCATGATCGGCAGCGCCGCCGGCATCGACTTCGACCGCTTCCTGGTACACATGGGGCCGGTGGTGGCCGTCGTCTGGCTGGGTACGATCGCGCTGCTGCTGTGGCAGTTTCGCCATGAGCTGCGGCCGCCGCCCGGCTTCACCGGCCGCATCGACCTCGACGAGGACAAGGCCATTACCGACCCGGCCACGCTGAAACGGGCCCTGCTGGCACTGGCCGTCGTGGTCACCCTGTTCCTGGTGCACCATCACCTGCATTTCTACCCGGCCTACGTCACCTTCATAGGCGTCGCGCTGGCGCTGGTGCTGGTCCGTCCCGACCCGGCCACCGTCCTGGGGGAGCTGGAATGGCCGGTGCTGATGTTCTTCGCCGCCCTGTTCATCATCGTGGGCGGCATCCAGAGTTCCGGCCTGCTGGCCTGGATCGGCCAGCACCTGGCCAGCTACGCCAGCGATCCCACGCACCTGCTGGTCACCTGCCTGCTGCTGATGTGGGTGGCCGGGCTGCTGAGTTCGGTGCTCGACAACATCCCTTTCACCATCACCATGATCCCCATCGTCCTCGATCTGCAGATCGGCGGCGTCAACGCCACGCCGCTGTGGTGGGCGCTGGCGCTGGGCGTCGGCCTGGGCGGCAACGGTTCGCACATCGGCGCCACCGCCAACGTCATCTGCGTGGCGGAATCGGAGAAGTGCCCGCTGGACGGCGCCACCATCACGCCCGCGCTGTGGCTGCGCAAGGGCTTCCCGCTCATGCTCGCCAGCCTGACCATGGCGAGCCTGGTGTTCACGCTGTTCTTCGGCTTCTTCAGCTAGCCGGCCGCGCCTGGGGCCGCGCAGTCGGCGCCTGGACGAGCAGCGAATCCAGCTCGGCCCTCACGTGCCGGCGCATCTGGTCACGGAAGTTGTTCACACCGGTAAAGAAGTCACGCATCACCATGACCCAGTGATACTGGCCCCTGCGGGTCAGCCTGAGCCGCTCACCGTCACGGCGGGTGGCTCCGATCAGCCGGAGCAGCAGCAACTCTTTCCACAGCCTGCGGCGGAAACCACCGCCGTGCCTGCGCTCCAGCGCCGGCAGGTCCAGCGACAGTCCGAACAGGGTCATCATGAGGTCGTAGCGGGCCTGCTCGAGCGCCGACAGCGGGCGTGCGGCCGTCGCCGCCGTACCCCGTTCGTCGACGAACTGCATGTAACGCCTGAGGGAGAAAGTATTGGCGAACAGGGTGCCACCCAGGTAGCTGAACGACCCGCTGCCGACCCCGATGTAGCTCGTGTCGCTTATGATGTATTCGTCGATCATCCCGGAATGACGCGAAAAGCACCACACCGACGACAGGGCATAGTCCGGGTCCAGGCCATCGCGGATGAGGTCGTAGCAGGCCCGCTCATTGTCCAGCGAATACTCGCCCATGGAGCGCCGCATGGCACTGCGGGTACGCCTGGAGGCCATGAGCGGATAGAAGGACACCTGGTCGATGCCGACCTGATCGCGCAG
>JALSRI010000072.1 GCA_026984835.1 Thiohalobacter sp.
CGCTGCGCCGGGCGGTGGAGGCCTGGCCGCAGGCCGGTGAATTCGTCTGGTGCCAGGAGGAACCCAAGAACCAGGGCGCCTGGTTCTCCATCCAGCACCACCTGCGCGCGTCGCTGCCGCTGCCGGTGCAGCCGCAGCCCGATCCGCTGCAGTACGCGGGCCGGCCGTTCTCGGCGGCGCCGGCGGCCGGCTACATGTGGCTGCACCTGAAACAGCAGCGCGCGCTGGTGGCGCAGGCACTGGGACTTGCAAACGAACCGGAATCGAACTGACAGGGGCGCATTATGCCGATCGATCTCAAAGTGCCGGATTTTCCCGAATCCGTATCCGAGGGTACCCTTCTGCGGTGGAACCGCAAGCCGGGTGAGCGCGTGCGGCGCGACGAGCCGGTAGTCGACATCGAGACCGACAAGGTGGTGTTCGAAGTACCGGCGCCGGCCGACGGCGTGCTCGAAGACATCCTCGCCGAGGCCGGCGCCGTGGTCACGGCGGGGCAGGTGATCGGCCGCCTGCGCGAGGGCGCCGGCGCACAGACCGAACCCGGGACGGGAGCCGCCCCTGCGACGGTCGCCGCGGCCGACGGCGGCGGGGCGCAGGAGGCATCCTTCGTGCTGCCGGCGGCGCGCCGCCTGATCGAGGAGCATGGCCTGGATGCGGCCGCCATCCGGCCGGGCGGTGAGGACGGGCGCATCCGCAAGGAAGACGTGCTGCGCCATCTGCAGCAGTCCGGCCGGCCGCCGGCGCCGGCGCCTGCGCCGGCGGCGGGGCAGCGGCTGGAGCAGGAAGCCGCGCCGGCCGCCGCGGTGGACGTGGAGGGACGCACCGAAAAGCGGGTGCCCATGACCCGGCTGCGGGCACGCATCGCCGAGCGGCTGGTGGAAGCCCAGCAGACGGCGGCCATCCTCACCACTTTCAACGAAATCAACATGCAGCCGGTCTTGGCGTTGCGCGCGCGCTACCGCGAGCGCTTCGAGAAAGAGTTCGGGGTCAAGCTCGGCTTCATGTCCTTCTTCGTGCGCGCCGTCATCGAGGGCTTGAAGCGCTTCCCGGAACTGAACGCATCCATCGACGGCACCGACATCGTCTACCACGGCTTCTTCGACATCGGCATCGCCGTGTCCTCGCCGCGCGGCCTGGTGGTGCCCATTCTGCGCGACGCCGACCGCCTGGCCATGGGCGACATCGAGGTGCGCATCGACGACTATGCCCGCAAGGCGCGCGAAGGCAAGCTGGCCATGGAAGACATCACCGGCGGCACCTTCACCCTCACCAACGGCGGCGTGTTCGGCTCGCTGCTGTCCACGCCCATCCCCAACCCGCCGCAGACCGGCATCCTGGGCATGCACCGCATCCAGGAACGACCGGTGGCGGAAGACGGCCAGGTGGTGATCCGGCCCATGATGTACGTGGCGCTGTCCTACGACCACCGCCTGGTGGACGGCCGCGAGGCGGTGCAGTTCCTGGTCACGGTCAAGGACGTGCTGGAAGACCCGGGCCGCCTGGTGCTGGGCGTCTGAGCCGCCATGGCCGCTGACTACGATGTCATCGTCATCGGCGCCGGACCCGGCGGCTACGTGGCGGCCATCCGCTGCGCGCAACTGGGGCTGAAAACGGCCTGCGTGGACGACTGGATCGGCGACGACGGCCGGCCGGCGCTGGGCGGCACCTGCCTGAACGTGGGCTGCATCCCGTCCAAGGTGCTGCTGGAATCCTCCGAGCTCTATGCGCGGGCCCGCCAGGACCTGGGCCGCCACGGCATCCGGCTGGGCGAGGTCGGCCTCGATCTCGACGCCATGATGGCCCGCAAGCGCGGCGTGGTCGGCGAACTGACGCGCGGCGTCGAGCAGCTGTTCCGGGCCAACGGCGTCGACTGGATCCAGGGCCGCGGCCGCCTGCACGCCGGGCGCACGGTGGCCGTCGAGCCGCGCGATGGCGGCGCCGCGCAGCGCCTGCAGGCCGACAATGTCATCCTGGCGCCCGGCTCGTCGCCGTCCGACATCGCCCAGGTGCCGCTGGACGGCGAACGCATCGTGGACTCGACCGGTGCGCTGGCGTTCTCCGCCGTGCCGGAACGACTCGGCATCATCGGCGCCGGCGTCATCGGCCTGGAGCTGGGCAGCGTGTGGAAGCGCCTGGGCGCCGCCGAAGTGGTGCTGCTGGAAGCCCAGGACAGTTTCCTGCCGGTGGTCGACGAACAGGTGGCGGCGCAGGCGCGGCGGGTGTTTGCGCAGCAGGGGCTGGACATCCGCCTGCAGACCCGCGTCACCGCCTGCAGCACGGCCAACGGCGACGTCGAGGTGCACTACCAGGGTCAGGACGGGGAGTACCGGGCCCGCTTCGACCGCCTCATCGTCGCCGTTGGCCGGCGTCCCAACACCGCCGGGCTGGCTGACGCCGACGCCTCGCTGCTGCTCGACGAGTGGGGTTTCATCCACGTCGACGAGCAGTGCCGCACCAATCTGCCCGGCGTCTACGCCATAGGCGACGCCGTGCGCGGACCCATGCTGGCGCACAAGGGGTCGGAGGAGGGCGTGATGGCGGCGGAACTGATCGCCGGCGGCAGTGCGCACGTCGACTATGCCTGCATTCCCTCGGTCATCTACACCCTGCCGGAGATCGCCTGGGTGGGCGAGACCGAGCAGGCGCTGCGGGCCGCCGGCCGCGACTTCCGCAGCGGGACCTTCCCGTTCGCCGCCAGCGGCCGCGCCCGCGCCCTCGGCGACACCGACGGTTTCATCAAGGTGCTGGCGGATGCCGCCAGCGACCGCATCCTGGGCGTGCACATGATCGGCCCCGACTGCGCCGAGCTCATCGCCCAGGCGGTCGTCGCCATGCAGCTGGGCGCCAGCGCCGAGGACATCGGCCTGATCATGTTCGCCCACCCGAGCCTGTCCGAAGCCTTTCACGAGGCGGCACTGGCCGTGCACGGCCGCGCCCTGCACAAGGTCGAGCGGCGCCGCGACTGAACGCGCCGCCGGCGTGAGGTTTTCGTGATAACTTTGATCTAGTCTTGGCGGTCATCCGGCCCCGGTCCCGGCACACATGTCCCGACACATACTGCTCATCGAAGACAACAGCGACATCGCCCGCCTGGTGCAGCTGCACCTGCGCGACCAGGACATGCAGGTCGAGCACGTCGCCGACGGCGCCGCCGGCCTGCGGCGGGCGTTGGCGGGCGGCTACGATCTGCTGATCCTCGATCTCATGCTGCCGGGCTGCGACGGCCTGGAGATCTGCCGCACCCTGCGCGGCCGGGCCTGCTATGCCCCCATCCTCATGCTGACGGCGCGCAGCTCCGAGCTGGACCGGGTGCTGGGCCTGGAGATCGGCGCTGACGACTACCTGACCAAGCCGTTCAGCGTGCCCGAGCTGGTGGCGCGCGCCAAGGCGCTGCTGCGGCGTGCGCAGGTGTTCGGGCAGGCCGCCGCCGGCCCCGAGCAGGCGCTCGAAGTCGGCGACCTGACCCTGGATCCGCTGCGCCGGCAGGTGCGGCTGCGCGGCGAGGTGGTGGAGCTGACGGCCCGCGAGTTCGACCTGCTGTGGCACTTCGCCAGCCATCCCGGCCGCGTCTACACCCGCAGCCAGTTGCTGGACCAGGTGTGGGGCTACGGCCACGAAGGCTACGAGCACACCGTCAACTCCCACATCAACCGCCTGCGCGCCAAGATCGAGGACAACCCGGCGCAGCCACGCTACGTGCTGACCGTGTGGGGCGTGGGCTACCGTTTCGCCGATGCCGGCCCGGCGCCGGGCTGAGTCATGCTGCGCACGCTCTACAGCCGCCTGGCGCTGACCCTGTTCGTGCTGCTGTGCGTGGTGGGGCTGGCGCTGGTGTTCCTGGTGCGTGATACCAGCGCGCTGTACCAGCAGGAAGTGGCACAGAAACTGAACCGCTCGCTGGCGGCGCACATTGTCGCCGAGCAGGCGCTGATCAGCGACGACGAAGTGGACAGCGAGGCGCTGGAGCACCTGTTCCACCTGCTGATGGTGATCAATCCCAGTATCGAACTCTACCTGCTGGACAGGGAGGGGCGGGTGCTGGCCTTCTCCGCACCCGAGGGCAAGGTGCGGCGCGCACGCGTCGACCTGCGGCCGGTGCGGCGCTTCCTGGCCGGCGAGGCGCGCTTCCCGCTGGCCGGCGACGATCCGCGCGATCGGGGGCGCCGCAAGGTGTTCTCGGCGGCGCGCATCCCGGCCGAGGGGCCGTTGCAGGGTTATCTCTACATCATCCTGGGCAGCGAGAAGTACGACAGCATCGTGCAGTCGCTGCAGGGCAGCTACATCCTGCGCGCCAGCAGCTGGGTGCTGGCAGTGGCCATCGGCATCGCCCTGCTGCTCGGCCTGCTGGTGTTCTCGCGCCTGACGCGGCGCCTGGCCGGCCTGTCGTCCGCCATGCAGGCCTACGCCGCCGACGCCGCCAGCGCACCGCTGCCCTGCAGCGACGGACCGGAGCAGGGCGACGAGATCGACCGGCTGCGCAGCTGTTTCTCGCACATGGTCGGGCGCATCGAGCACCAGGTGCAGGAGCTCGAACGCATGGACGGCCAGCGCCGCGAGCTGGTGGCGAATATCTCGCACGATCTGCGCACGCCCATGACCACCCTGCAGGGATACATCGAGACCCTGCTGATGAAGGGCGACGACCTGTCGGCGGCGCAGAAGACCGAGTACCTGCACATCGCCCTCGGCCATGCCCGCCGCCTCAGTCAGCTGATCACCGAACTGTTCGAGCTGGCCAAGCTCGACGCCTGCGAGACGGTGCTCTACGCGGAGCCCTTCTCTCTGGCCGAGCTGGTGCAGGACGTGGTGCAGAAATACCGCCTGCGCGCCGGCGAGGCCGGCATCCGTCTGCAGGCCGACGTCGGCGGCGGCGTGCCCATGGTGCACGGCGACATCGCCATGATGCAGCGGGTGCTGGAAAACCTGATCGACAACGCCCTGCGCCATACGCCCGCCGGCGGCCATGTCAGCGTGGGCCTGCTGCCGGTGGGCGACCGGGTGACGGTGCGGGTGGAAGACAGCGGCAGCGGCATCCCGGCGCCGGAACTGGAGCGCATCTTCGAGCGCTTCCATCGCGCCGGCGACAACCGCGATGGCGGCAGCCCCAACGCCGGCCTGGGCCTGGCCATCGTGCGCCGTATCCTCGAACTCCACGGTGCCACCATCCAGGTGCAGAGCCAGCCCGACCAGGGCACCGTGTTCTCCTTCGACATGCCCGCCTGCCACGCCTGAGGGCGCGGCGTGACCGAATCGTGATCTTTGCGTGAGCCCCCTGTGACCTCGCCGCGCTAGCCTTTGCCTGCCTGGAATTCCGGGCGCGAACGGTGATGGTCCATTCAACGAGCGACAGGAGAGACACGATGAAACAGGGAATATACAGGGTAGGACTGGCCCTGCTGGCGGCCGCGTCACTGACGGCTGGCGCAGCGCGGGGCAGCGACGACGGCTGGTTCGAGGTGACGGTGACCAACCTCACCCGGGGCGAGATCTTCACCCCGGTGCTGGTGGCCTCGCACGGGCGCGGCATGCGCCTGTTCAAGCTGGGTGCGCCGGCGGGAGAGGGCCTGGAGCAGCTCGCCGAGGGCGGCGACACCGGGCCGCTGGCGGCAGAACTTCTGGCGTCGGGCGCCCTGGACGTGGTGACCGCCGGCGGTGTGCTGCCGCCCGGGCAGTCGGTGACCCTGAAGGTCAGGCGCGACCGGCGGCACGATCGCCTGAGCGTCGCCTCGATGCTGGTGCCGAGCAACGACGCCTTCTTCGCCGTCAACGGCCTGCGCGGCCCGCGCCACCACAGTCGTACCGTCCTGTCGCCGGCCTATGACGCCGGTACCGAGGACAACGACGAGCTGTGCGTCAGCATCCCCGGCCCGCCGTTCATCTGCGCCGGCGAGGGCTTCAGCGCCGGCGGCGGCGAGGGTTACGTCTACATCCATCCCGGCATCCAGGGCGTCGGCGATCTGGTCGCGGCGCGGCACGACTGGCGCAACCCGGTGGCGCAAATCGTCATCCGCGCCCGCGACGACTGAGCCGCTTTGGCGCGGTGCGGCTCCGGTCGCGCCGCGCCCCGGTTTACCGGGCCGGCGCTGCTTTTTCTGTTCACCCTGCCATGTAGATACTGCATAATCAGCTACTTTCAGCCTGTCTGGAGTATCTGCGGTGAAATTCAGCGTCGAATCGTTCCGCGCCTGGGAGAACCGGCGCGTGACCCTGCTCGGCATGTCCGGCGTGGGCAAGACCTACCTCTCGGCGCTGCTGCGCGATCACGACTGGTTCCACTATTCCGGCGACTACCGTATCGGCACCCGCTACTTGGACGAGCCCATCCTGGATCTCATCAAGCAGCAGGCCATGCAGGTGGCCTTCCTGCGCGACCTGCTGCGCCGCGACTGGATCTACATCCGCAACAACATCAAGGTCCACGACCTGGGGCCGGTGCTGAGCTTCGTCGGCAAGCCCGGTGACCCGGAGCGCGGCGGCGTGCCGCTGGCCGATTTCGAGCGCCGCCAGGCCCAGTACCGGGAGGCCGAGATCGCCGCCATGCGCGACGTGCCCGAGTTCATCCGCAAGGCGCAGGACATCTACGGCTACCGGCATTTCGTCAACGACGTCGGCGGCAGCCTGTGCGAGCTGGATGAACCCTCGGTCATCGACCTGCTGGTCGAGCACACCCTGATCCTGTACATCCAGGTCACCGACCAGGAAGAAGAGGACAAGCTCATCGCCCGCGCCCAGAGCGACCCCAAGCCGCTCTACTACCGGCCCGCCTTCCTGCGCGAGCAGCTGGAGACCTACCTGCGCGAACAGGGGCTGGAATATGCGGCGGAAATGGACCCCGACGATTTCACCCGCTGGGTGTTCCCACGCCTGTTCCGTTCCCGCATCCCGCGCTACGAGGCCATCGCCCGGCCGCACGGCTACACCGTGACCTCGCGCGAGGTGGCCGGCGTGCGCGACGAGGCCGATTTCCTCGACCTGCTGGAGACCGCCATCGCGCGGGCCGGTTGAACGCGATGCCGCTGGTAGCCCACAACGACCTGCCCACCTTCGAGCGCCTGGCGCAGGAGGGCACGCGCGTGCTGCCGCGCGACTCGGCCCTGCAGCAGGACATCCGCGAACTGCACGTGGGCCTGCTCAACATGATGCCGGACGCGGCGCTGGCCGCCACCGAGCGCCAGTTCTTCCGCCTGGTCGGCGAGAGCAATCCCATCGCCCAGTTCTACATGCATCCCTTCACGCTGCCGGAGATCGCGCGCGGCCCCGAGGCGCGCGCGCACGTGGAACGCTACTACGAGCCGTTCGAACGGCTGCGCGAGGAAGGCCTGGACGCCCTCATCGTCACCGGCGCCAACGTGGCCGGAACCGAGCTCGCCGACCAGGTGTTCTGGCAGCCGCTGATCGAGGTCATCGACTGGGCGCTGGACAACGTCACTTCGACCTTCTGCTCCTGCCTGGCGACCCACGCCGTGCTGCAGTTCCGCTACGGGCAGAAGCGCAGCCGCCAGCCGGGCAAGATCTGGGGCGTGTTTCCGCACCGGGTGGTGGACAAGCGCCACCCGCTGGTCAACGACGTCAACACCCGCTTCGACGTGCCGCACTCGCGCTGGAACGCTGTCACCCGCGAACAGTTCGACGCCGCCGGCCTGCGCGTACTGGTGGAGAGCGAGACGGTGGGCGTGCACCTGGCGACCAGCGCCGACGGCCTGCGGGTGGTGTTCTCGCAGGGCCACCCGGAGTACGACACGGTGTCCTTGCTCAAGGAATACAAGCGCGAGGTGCTGCTGTACGCCGACGGCGCCCGTGACGACTATCCGCCGTTCCCGGACCACTATTTCGGCTCCCGCGAGCAGGCGCTGCTGGGCGAGTACCGGCTGCGCCTGCAGCGGGCCCTGGAAGCCGGCGCCGGGCCGCCGCCCTTCCCGGAGCCGCAGCTCGGTGGCCGGCTCGACAACACCTGGCACGACACCGCCGAGGCGGTGGTGGGCAACTGGATGGGCCTGGTCTACCAGGTTACCCACCGGGACCGGCGTATGCCGTTCATGGACGGCGTCGATCCGGATAACCCCTTGGGTCTGTAAAGCCCCGGCCCGGCCAGCCGATGAGCCGGTATCGAACCCTTGAGGAGGATGGCGTGGTGGAGGGAAGCATGATTTTCTGGATCGTGACGGGGGTGCTGCTGCTGGCGCTGCTGGCCTATGTCGTTCTCATCTACAACCAGCTCGTATCCCTCAAGCACAATGTCTCCAAGGCCTGGGCCAATATCGACGTACTGCTCAAGCAGCGCCACGACGAACTGCCCAAGCTGGTCGAGGTGTGCAAGCAGTACATGGGCTACGAGCAGGACACCCTCAAGCAGGTGGTCGAGGCGCGAGCGCAGGTGGCGGCGGCGCGCGAGCGCGGTGACATCGCCGCCCTGGGCGCGGCCGAGAGCCGGCTGCGGCTGGGGCTGGGCGGACTGTTCGCGCTGGCCGAGGCCTACCCGGAGCTGAAGGCCGACGAGGGTTTCCGCCACCTGGCCGACCGCATCACGGCGCTGGAGAATGCCATCGCCGACCGCCGCGAGTACTACAACGAGAGCGTCAACCTCAACAACGTCCGTATCGAACAGTTCCCGGACGTGCTGGTGGCGCGGCGCTTCGGCTTCGGGCCGGCCCAGCTGCTGGAGTTCGGCGAGGCGCAGACCGCGGACGTGGACGTGCGCGAGCTGTTCGGCCGCTGAACCACACCCCCGGCCGGGGTCCGCCGCGTGATACTCGACGCCTTCGCCGACGATCTGCAGTCCATGCCCGGGTTGCATTTCACCGTCTTCGCCGGTTTCGCCACGCTGGCGGCGCTGGCGCTGTTCGTGCTCATCTGGCGTAACCTGCGCCGCGCCCGCCTGGTCGAGGACACGCCCACCGCCCGCATCCGCTCGGCGCCACAGGGTTACGTGGAACTGGAGGGGCGGGCCAGCGAACTGCCGGACACGCCGGTGGTGGCGCCGCTGACCGGTACCCGCTGCGTCTGGTACCGGTTCCGCATCCAGGAGGAGGAGGACGACGCCCACGGCAGCGGCTGGAGCACCCTCGAATCCGGCGTCAGCGAGGCGCCGTTCGCTTTTTCCGACGGCAGCGGCGACTGCGTGGTGGACCCGCGCGGGGCCGAGGTGATCGCCGCGGTGCGCGAGGTGTGGCGCGGCAACGCCCGCTGGCCCGATCCCGCACGGCGCCGCAGCCGCTTCGGCGCCGGCCGCTACCGCTACACCGAGGAGCGCATCCTGCCCGGCTCCTGCTACCTGCTGGGGTGGTTCGAGACGGAGACGCCCGCCAGCGGTCCGGTCGGCGGAGAGACGGCCGCGCTGCTGCGCCGGTGGAAGTCCGACCCCGCCGGACTGGTGCGCCGCTGGGACGGCAATGGCGACGGTCGCATCGACGCCGACGAGTGGGAACGCGCCCGCGAGGCTGCGCGTCGCCACGTCCTGCGGGACCGGGCGCGGCGTTCGGCGGCGCCGGCCCGCAACCGGGTGCGGCGGCCGGACGCCGCCACCGGTCTGCCCTATATCCTCGCGGCCCGCCCCCAGCAGGTGCTGGGCCGGCGCTACCGGCTGCGCGCCGCCGGCTCGCTGATCGGCGCCGTGCTGGCCGCCGCCGTGCTGGCCTGGATGCTGGCGGCCCGCTTCTGACCGCCGCCGGCGTCCTGCCGGCGGCCATTGAATTCCCTTCCCGCCGTTCCCATATAGGATTCAGCACAGCACAGGGGTGGCTGGCCCCGTGAGTTCTACCCTATTTGAATACGGAACAGGAGGTGTGAAATGGCACTGGTACGTTACGAACCCTGGAATCTTCTCAATCAACTGCATACGGAACTGGATCGTTTCTTCGATACGGGCGCCCGGCTGACGGGTGACAACGAGACCAACCTGGCGACCAGCGACTGGGTGCCGGCGGTCGATATCAAGGAAGAGCCGGACCGCTTCGTCATCCACGCGGATGTACCCGGCGTCGACCCCAAGGATATCGAGGTCAGCATGGAGAACGGCGTATTGTCCATCAAGGGCGAGCGCGAGACCGAGAACAAGGAAGAGCGCGAGGGTTACAAGCGCGTCGAGCGCGTGCGCGGCAGCTTCTATCGCCGCTTCAGCCTGCCGGACACCGCGGATGCCAGCAACATCAGCGCCAAGTCGAAGAACGGCGTGCTGGAGATCGTGATCCCCAAGAAGGAGCAGGTACAGCCCAAGCGCATCCAGGTCGAGGGTTGATCCCCCTCGCACGGCGCCTGCAAAGGCCCGCGCCTGCCGGGCGCGGGCCTTTTTACATCGGCCAACAGAGATAAGGCAGCCTTATGCAGTATAAGGACTATTACGAGATTCTCGGTGTGTCCCGGGATGCCACCCAGGACGAGATCAAGCGCGCCTACCGCAAGCTGGCGCGCAAGTATCACCCGGACGTCAGCAAGGAGCCGGACGCCGAGGAGCGTTTCAAGGAGGTCGGCGAGGCCTACGAGGTCCTGAAGGACCCCGAGAAGCGCGCCGCCTACGATCAGCTCGGCAGCCAGTGGCAGGCCGGCCAGGACTTCCGTCCGCCGCCGGACTGGGACGCCGGCTTCGAATTCCGCGGCGGCGGTTTCACCGGCGCCGGGGCCGAGCACTTCAGCGATTTCTTCGAAACCCTGTTCGGGGCCCACGGCCCGTTCACCGGGCAGGCGGGCGGGACGCGCCGCAGCCACCGCGCCTACCAGGCGCGTGGCGAGGACCACCACGCCAAGATCCTGATCTCGCTGGAGGATTCCTACCAGGGACGCACGCGCAGCGTGCAGTTGCGCATGCCGGAACTCGACGAGCAGGGCCATGTGCAGCTGCGCACCCGCACCCTCAACGTCACCATCCCCAGGGGGATCATCGCCGGCCAGCAGATCCGCCTGGGCGGCCAGGGCGGTCCCGGCCTGGGCGGCGGGCCGGCCGGCGACCTCTACCTCGAAGTCGAGTTCGAGCCGCACCCCTTGTTCAGCGTCGAGGGCCGGGACGTCTACCTGAACCTGCCGGTCGCGCCCTGGGAAGCCGCGCTGGGCGCCAGGGTGCCGGTAGATACCCTGGGCGGCAAGGTCGATCTGAAGATTCCCGCCGGCGCGCAGTCGGGGCAGAAGCTGCGCCTCAAGGGCCGCGGCCTGCCCGGCAAGACGCCGGGTGACCAGTACGTGGTGCTGAAGATCGTCACCCCGCCGGCGACCACCGAGGCCGCGCGCGACTTCTACAAGCGCATGCAGAAGGAGTTCAGCGGCTTCGACCCGAGAAAAGGAGCGGCAGGCCGATGAACAGCAATGCGGACGAGGGACGCCTCGCGGTGGAGTGGCTCGGTGACGACTGCCGCCTGACGCTGGCCCAGTTGTGCCGGCTGACGCGCTTGAGCGCGGAAGAGCTGATCGAGATGGTAGAGGCGGGGGTGCTCGACCCGCTGGGCGGTCAGCCCGCCGAGTGGCGGTTTGGCGCCCCCGCGGTGCGGCGGGTGCAGGTGGCGATGCGCCTGCGCCGCGACCTGCAGGTGAACCTGGCGGGCAGCGCCATGGTGCTGGACCTGCTGGACGAGCTTCGGGCACTGCGCGAGCGCTTGCGCGTGCTGGAGAACCGTGACTGACAGCTGAGGAGAAGTGGCGATGAGTACATTGGCAGACATCGGGGCGGGTCTGGAACGGGCCTGGGGCAGCCTGGCCGAGGGCTGGCAGCAGCTTCGCCAGCGTGCTTCGCAGGCGATCACGCGGTTCAACCCGCTGCAGCGGTGCGGCGGGGTGGAGAGTGTCGAGGATCAGCTCATGCAGCGCGCCGTGCGCTGGGGGCTGGTGCCGGCCGAGGTGGAGGAGCGCGACGACGAAGTGGTCGTGCGGCTCGAGGTGCCCGGGCTGGAGCCCGACGATTTCGACATCGGCGTGGTCGACGGCATCCTGGTGGTGCGCGGCGAGAAACAGATGCAGCGCGAGCAGGAGCGCGGCCGCCTGCGTGTCATGGAGTGCGCCTACGGCAGTTTCGAGCGTGCCGTTCCGTTGCCGCGCCCGGTCGACGAGACGGGTGCGAAAGCGAAATACCGCCGCGGGGTGCTGACGGTGCGCCTGCCGATTGCCGAGTCGGCGCGGGCGCGGCGCATCGAGGTACAGGTCTGAGCGTGGCCCTCAGCGGCTGCTGGCCGCCTTCCGGGTGGCCAGCAGGCTGAAGGGCTCGGGCACGGCGATGCCGTAGCCCTGTGCGAAGTCCACGCCGATATCGGTGAGCCGGGCCAGGATCTCGTCGTTCTCGACGAACTCGGCGATGGTCTCCATGTTCATGACGTGGCCGATTTCGTTGATGGAGCGCACCATGGCCTCGTCGATGGGGTCTTCCACAAGGTCCTTGATGAACTGGCCATCGATCTTCAGGAAGTCGACCGGCAGGTTCTTCAGGTAGCCGAACGACGACAGGCCGCTGCCGAAGTCGTCCAGCGCGAACAGGCAGCCCATTTTCTTCATCTCGCGGATGAATTCGCTGGCCTGCGACAGGTTGGCGATGGCCGAGGTCTCGGTGATCTCGAAGCAGATGTGTTGCGGCTGCACCCCGAAACGGTCGAACTGGTCCCGGATGAAGGCCATGAAGGTCTCGTCGTTGACCGAGTTGCCGGACAGGTTGACCGTGAACACGGAATACGGCTGCGCGGCCGGGCCGTGGAAGCCGTCGATGGCCGCGAACAGCGTACGGATGACCCAGCGGTCGATGGCCGGCATGAGGTTGTAGCGCTCCGCGGCGGGAATGAAGGCGCCGGGCGGCACCAGCTTGCTGTCCTCGTCCAGCATGCGCACCAGGATTTCGTGGTGGCAGGGAGCGCCGCTGCGGCTGGATACCGGGATGATGGCCTGCTGGTAGAGCACGAAACGGTTTTCCTGCAGCGCCTTGGTGATGCGCGATACCCAGCGCATCTCCTTGTGCCGCAACGCCAGTTCGTTGTCGTCCGGCTCGTACAGGTGGACCCGGTTGCGGCCCAGGTCCTTGGCTGCGTAGCAGGCGATGTCGGCGGCGCTCAGCACCTCGTTGCGCGAGCCGCTGGACGGCGTCACCGGTACCACGCCGATGCTGACGCCGATCTCGAAGGTCTTGTTGTCCCAGCCGAAGCGGAAGTCGCGGATGGTCTCGCGCAGCATGTGGGCGATGTTCATGGCCTTGGGTATGGGGCACTGTTGCAGCAGCACGCCGAATTCGTCGCCGCCCAGCCGCGCCAGGGTGTCGGAGTTGCGCACGTGCCGTGACAGCAGGTTGGCCAGCTGGCGCAGCAGCTCGTCGCCCGCCACGTGGCCGCAGGTGTCGTTGACGACCTTGAACTGGTCGAGGTCCAGGTACAGCAGGGCGTGGCCGGTGGAAGTCTGGCGGCTGTCCAGGATCGCGTCGTCGAGCTTCTGCTCGAATTCCGGGCGGTTGTGCAGGCCCGTCAGCTGGTCGTGGGTGGCCTGCCAGTAGAGCTCCTTCTTCAGCGTGCGTTCGGTGCTGACATCGCGCAGCACCGTCACCACGCCGGTCACCTCGCCCTGACGGCTGCGGATGGGCGCCGCGGTCTGCTGGATGGCGTGGCGGGCGTCCATGCGGTTCACCAGCAGGATGCGGTCGTGGTGGGCGACTGCGCAGCTCTGCTGCAGGCACTGCATGACCAGGTCTTCCATGCCTTGCCCTGCTTCCTCGTCGACGATGCGGATGACTTCGGCAACTGGCTTGCCGACGGCCTCGCTGGCTGGCCAGGCGGTGAGGGACTCGGCGACCGGGTTCATGTAGGTGATTCTGCCACCGGTGTCGACGGTGATGACGGCGTCGCCGATGGAGTGCAGGGTGACCTCGGCGTGCTCCTTGGCTTCGAACAAGGCCTGCTCCGCCGCCTTGCGGCCGGTGATGTCGGTATGCGAACCGGCCAGCCGCACCGGCGCCTGGCCGGCGACCATGGAAGCCAGGCCGCGGCACTCGATCCATTTCCACTGGCCGTCGCGGGTGCGCATGCGGTACTCGAGAGTGAAGGAGCTCTGGGAGCCGCTCATGCAGTCGGTCCAGGTGACCAGCGCCTTGCCCAGGTCGTCGGGGTGGATGCTGTCCTGCCAGGCGCGGAAGGTCTCGGGGAACTCTCCTTCGGCGTAGCCGAGCATTTCGGCCCAGCGCGGTGAGAAATAGATCTCTCCCGTCTCCAGGTTGTAGTCCCAGATGCCGTCGTTGGTGCCGCGCATGACCAGCGAGAAGCGTTCCTCGCTGCGGCGGATCTGCTCGATCATCTGCTTGTGTTCGGAGATGTCGCGGAACACCACCACCGTGCCGAGCTTGTTGCGATCGCGGCCCTCGATGGACGATACCGAGTAGTCGATGACCCGCTCGCGCCCGTCTGCGGACAGCAGCATGGCCTCGCCGCTCTCGTTGCCGTGCCGCGCCGGATCGCTGACCGAGTCGTAGATCAGGATGTCGGCGTGGGGCGAGGAGGGCACGAAGCAGTGGAACAGGCTCGCGAAGGGCTTGCCCAGGGCCGACTCGGCCGTTTCCCCGGTGAGCGCGGCGGCCTTGTCGTTGATGTAGCTGATGTGTCCGGAGGCGTCGGTGGTGATGACGGCATCGCCGATGGACTGCAGGGTGATCTCGGCGGCCTGCATGTCGTCGGCCCGCGAGATGCGGCGGATGACCAGGACGGCGATGCCGGCCCCGATGGCCAGCGTCGCCAGGAACATGGCGCCCAGCAGGTGCAGGGTGTGGCGGTTGGCCTCGCGCGCTTCGGTCAACGCGGCGCGCATGGCTTCCTGCTGGTAGTCGAGCATCTCCTCCATCAGCTCCAGTACCCGGTTGTTGGCGGGCACCGCCTGCTCGATCAGCACGGCCAGCGCTTCCTTGGTGCGGTCGGTGGCGAGCAGGTCCATGACGTCCTGGAACAGGGGGGCGGAGTGGGAGATCACTTCACGCTGTTGCTCGAGAAAGCGACGTTCGCGCGGCTTCTTCAGCAGCGACGACAGCGCTTCGCGGGCGACGATATAGTCGGCCGCCGCTTCGCTGGCGTGCATGAACATCTCGTCGCGGCGGAACGGGTCGTGGCTGCGGGTGAGCTGCATCAGCAGCAGCGAGCGCTGGCGGACGGCGCGGTACATGGCCAGCACCAGGTTGGTCTTCAGGCCCTCCTCGCTCACCACCTGCTCCACGGACGTGGTGGTCTCGGAGATGCGCTGGTAGCCGACGGCGATGATGGACGCCAGCAGTACCAGGATGGCACCGAATCCGCTGGCTACGACGTATTTCGATCGATTCGTGAACATGGTCCGTTGTCAGGTTCGCCCTGGATTTCCCCTGCCCCGCCGTTACCGGGACGGCTGCCCGGGTCTGGCGGCATCTTGCTGATATACCTGCATTTCCCGTTAGCGGCGCAGGTGTTGATTTCTGAATCCCGGGGCGGGTCCGGCGGAAGACCCGTGACTGTATCGCAACGCCTTGTTATACAAGAGATAATCAGCCCGGGCCGGCACAGCCGGGCAAGTCGGGGGGCGAACCGCCGGCGGCCATGACGCGGGCGGCCGAATAACGTTACACTTCACCGCCTTGATGGCCAACGACACGCAAATCCGGACCCTGCTGCTGTTGCTGCTGCTGACCTGCCTGCCGGGCACGGCGGCGGCCAGCCGTGCCAACGACGAGTATTTCGAACTCTACGGGGAGGAGCGGCCGCGGACGCCGGACGCGCCCGGCTGGCAGGAAACAGACGTCAAGCTGCCGCCCTATCCCGATGCCGGCCGCGCCATCGCCGTGGATTTGGACCTCGGCCGCTTGTCCTACCGCGCCTTCGTCGACCCGCGCTCGCTGTCGGTGGGGGAGGACGGCGTGGTGCGCTACACGCTGCTGCTGCGTTCGCCTGGCGGGGTGGTCAACGTCTTCTTCGAGGGCATACGCTGCGGCGGCGGCCAGTACCGGCGCTACGCCTACGGCATCGACGGCCGCTGGAAACGCTACGCCACCAGCCGCTGGCGCTACATCCGCCGCGAAGGCGATCCGGTGCACTCTTCCCTGACCGGCGACTTTCTCTGCCCGTTGCCGGACCGCAACCGGGTCGGGCGGCTCCTCGACCGTCTGCGGCGGCCCAACCCCAAGACCGACTTTTCCGACCAGGAATGAAGCATGAGTAACGACTACGACGCCGCCTCGATCGAAGTCCTGAGCGGCCTGGACCCGGTGCGCAAGCGCCCCGGCATGTACACCGACACCAGCCGGCCCAACCACCTCGCCCAGGAGGTCATCGACAACGCCGTGGACGAGGCCGTCGCCGGCCACGCCAGCCGCATCGAGGTGACGCTGTTCAAGGACGGTTCCCTGCAGGTGCGCGACGACGGCCGCGGCATGCCGGTGGACATCCACCCGGAGGAGGGCGTGTCGGGCGCGGAAGTCATCCTCACCCGGCTGCACGCCGGCGGCAAGTTCTCGGACAAGAACTACCGCTTCTCGGGTGGCCTGCACGGTGTCGGCGTGTCGGTGGTGAACGCCTTGTCGAAGCACCTGGAAGTATGGATCCGGCGCGGCGGCAGGGAATACAACCTGGCCTTCCGCAACGGCGAGAAGGTGGCCGGCCTGGACGAAGTCGGCAAGGTGGGCAGGAACAACACCGGCACCACGCTGCGCTTCTGGCCCGACCCGACCTATTTCGACAGTCCGAAGTTCTCGCTGTCGAGGCTGCGCCACGTGCTGCGCGCCAAGGCCGTGCTGTGCCCGGGCCTGGAAGTGCGGCTCAAGGACGAGAAGAGCGGCGAGGAGACGGTGTGGCGCTACCAGGACGGCCTGCGCGACTACCTGCTGGACGCCATCGACGGCGCAGAGCACCTCCCGGAGGAACCCTTCACCGGCCGTTTCGAGGGCAACCTGGAAGCCGCCGAGTGGGCCCTGGTGTGGCTGCCCGAGGGCGGCGAGGCGGTGGCCGAGAGCTACGTCAACCTGATTCCCACCGCCCAGGGCGGCACCCACGTCAACGGCCTGCGCACCGGTCTGACCGAGGCCATGCGCGAGTTCTGCGAATTCCGCAACCTGCTGCCGCGCGGCGTGAAGATCACGCCCGACGACGTCTGGGACCGCTGCGCCTACATCCTGTCGGTGAAGCTGGCCGACCCGCAGTTCTCGGGCCAGACCAAGGAACGCCTGTCGTCGCGCGAATGCGCCGCCTTCGTCTCCGGCGTGGTCAAGGACGCCTTCAGCCTGTGGCTGAACCAGCATACCGAGGCCGGCGAGCGCATCGCCCGGCTCGCCATCGAGAACGCCCA
>JALSRI010000073.1 GCA_026984835.1 Thiohalobacter sp.
CCCGCAGCAGGTCGCCGTCGTCGCGGTGGTGGTAGCGGGTCTCGCGCCAGAGGCCGTTCTGGTATTCGATACGCAGGCTGTCGCCATCGGCGGCCACCACTTCGGCGGCGAGCAGCGCGCCCCATTCAGGTTGGTGGGCGGGCAGGGCGCCGATGAACGACTGCTGCGCCGACTGGCACTGGAACCAGCCCGCCGTCGGCTCGGCGGAAGCCAGTGCCTGCCAGGCGGCTTCGGCGCTTTCATGTCGACAGGTCTCGATGTCAAAGCCGCCGGCATTCATGAGTGGCAGGTCGTGTTTTTCGGCAATGGCCGTGTATTGCTGCAAGATCGTCATGCCGCCTCCGTTTTTTCTTCGCGCTGCGGTTCATCCAACCAGGCGATCAAACCGCCTGCCAGTGTGCCTTCAAAAAAGCCGTTGCCGGTGGTGGTTTTCGATCCAATGGCCAGACGCCCGGCGCAGAGGTCGTCCAACGCGGCCTGGAATGCGCGGCGGGCGATGTCCCGGTGCGCCGCGTCGATGCGTCCGGTATCCAGCGTTAGTGATACGTTCAATTCGCCACCCAGCAGGCTTTCCTCCTCGAACAGCATGCGGTCGCGCACCCCGCCGGTGAAGCGGTCGATGGCGTTGTGCATCAGCCGGGTGATGGTGACGGCATCGGTGGTCAGCCAGGCGTCGTCGATGAACAGGGCGCCTGCCTTGCCTTTGTAAGCGTCCTCTTTTTTATTGCTGTCCTTGATCGAGCCCAGTATCGCGTCGATGGCTGTGGGGCGTTCATCGTCCAATTTTCCCGCATTCCACTGCCCACTGAAACGCCGGGCGTGAAAGGTCATGCGGTGGGCCAGCGCGCCTTTGAGCGAGGATGCAGGCAGCAGCAACATGCGGGGCTGGCGTTCCCCCTTGCCTTCGTGCCAGCGGATGCATTCCTCGGTTTTCGGCAGCAAGTCCGGCACCTTGTCACCTCTCGACAGGCTTTCATTACCCTGACCCATGCGCCACAAGCCGGTGGCCTTCAATGTCAGCGTGGCGGTGACATAGCGGTCGGTTTGTGGCGGTGTCACCGTCATTTCGCTCAAACCTGCCGTCTCGCCAAGGCCGGATGGCAGTGACTGGAACTTCTCGACATCTTCGGGTTTCCGCAGGTCGAAACGGGCCTGATGCAGCTGAATGAGTTGCATTTTTCCCAGCCCGGCGCGCGTACTGCCTCCCAATCGGAAAGCCGGATGGGCCAGAAGCTTCAGCAATTTTTCCCAATCATCGCCATTGTCGTCTTGAGGCGCCCACAGGCGGATTTCCAGGGCGAAGCGGTGTCCGGCGGGGAGCACGCTGCGGTCGAATTTGCCCGTGTCGGCGGCCGCGCCGCGATGCGTCAAGCGCACCCGGTCCCGCAGCACTGGGGTGTCGGCCTGATCCAACACGGCCTTGAACAGCTCGTCCTGTTCCAGTTGCTTCGTCTCCTCACCCAGCAACAGGCCCTCGGCCGGGCGGCCGCGGCTGTCCAGCAAAGCGCCCCAGGAGACGGTCAGGCGCGAGGATGTGCCCTCGTCCTCGTTCTGGTATCCGAACAGCGCCCCGGCGCTGGCTTCGTCACCGCCGCCCCAGGTATCGATCCACAGGTGACGCAACACCCCGGCCACCGAGGTGCCCGGCAGGGCCGGCAGGCCGTTGGCGTCGCGTACCAGGGCGGTGTCGAACACGCCGTCGGGGTTGCCCGTGCTCACCGACAGGGCGCTGTCGGCTTCCAGCACCAGCCGGGCGAGGTAAAGGGTGGAGTCGTCGATTCGGTGCATGTTAAACCCTCCGGTTGTCGATGTGGTCTTGGATGCGACGGGCCAGCAGACGCACGAAATGGGCGTAGGATTTGGGGGCGGCGTTTTTCCTGTCCGCAAAGTGCCGTTCGAGCCAGCGGGCCAGCGGCAGATATTCCCGCTCCTCTTTCACCTCGATGTTCCAGCCCTCGCCCGTGGCCTTGATGACGGCGTCGTCCCCTTCGAACAGGGCGCGGTGCAGGGCATCGCCTGTGGCCGACCTGGCCGTCTCCAGCACCGTGCTCCACTGGGAGCTGGAAGGCCCATAAGCCACCCCGCCAGGGATGCCGTTGAGACGGCGGGACTCGTCCAGCTTCTGCAGATAGACTTTTTCAAACTCACGCGCCCACTCCTCCGCTTTCTGCTTCCAACTGATGCCCGCAGCGGCTTTGAGCCAGCCCACCAGCGGGTGGTTGGGTTCCGGCGCCGGGGTGGTTTCCGGGGTGGCGGCGCTCCGCCCGGCGAAGGCGGGATGCACGCTTTGCAGCAGCGGCGGATCGATCCAGAGTCTTCCCAGGCCGGCTTCCCGGTAAAGGCCGATGCCATTTTCCAGTGCACCGATGGCCTTGCCCCGGTTGTGGTCGTTCAAGCGCAGCGTGATGACGCCGCCGGCTTCCAGCACCAGGCGTTCGCGGTCGTAGCCGTGGCGGGCCGCGTTCCACGGTGAATAGCGTCGGCTGCGCAAGAAGGTTCGATCCCAGACCACCTGCGCGCCGGGCAGGCCGAGGGCCTCGCCGTCGGGTTGCAGGGTGGGCTGGCCCCAGGCGTCGGTCAGGGCCAGGTCCGACAGCAGCCACAACGTCAGGGAATCGCCAGCCTTGCCGGGTTTAGGCATCTCGGGCAGATCCACCACAGTGACCCGCGCCCGGCCGTATTCCGCCGAGCGGGAGCGGCCCAGCAGCACATCGCCGGTGAGGGTTTCGACCAGGCGCTCGAACAGCCTGTCCTCCACCGTGTCGTCGGCTTCGATCACGCTGAGAAAGGTCTGCCCCCGGTGCAGGGCGTCGTAGCCGAACAGGCGTCCTTCATCGGCGCGGCCCGTGGCGGGATCGATGGCGGTCTTCAGACGCAGGGAATGGGCCAGCTTGCTGTACCGGCCGTCGGCGTGGACATAGCCGTCGCGCAACTGTTTGGGCTGTTCGTTGTCCGGCAGGGAAGGCTTGTTTTCCAGCGCGAAGTTGTACAGGCGTTCCGCAGCGAGGAAACCGCCTTCATCCGCGCCCCGGGTCTTGGGGAAGTGCCAGCAACGGGGCACGGGCCAGCCGATACTGCAGCCGTCCCAAGGCAGGCTGTCGCCGATGCGTACCTTGCCGGAATGGAACACGGTGAAGGTATCATGTTGCCCCAGGGCGGTATACAGACGGCCGGCGGCGGCGCCGAGCAGGGCCGCGCCGGGTATACGGTCGAGGGATTTGTGGCCCCCTTCGGTCGCGGGGGTGGCGCTGAACACGCAATCGTCCAGCAACTCGATTTTCAAGGCCTGTCTTTTCATCGGCATGCCTCCAGGCTCAGGTGCGCCCGGCCCAGCCCGCGCGAGCGATGGGCGCCCACGGCATCGATGAGGCAGAGCGCGGCCTCGATGCGCTGGGGCCAATCCTCCGGCGCCTGCGTGCCCGGTACTGGCTCGATGCGGGCCGTCAAGGTCAGCGGCACGGTCACTTCCATGCCCCGCAGGCTGTGTTCCCTGGCTGTGCCGGTTTCGTGCTCGACGGCGGTGGAATAGAGTCCCCGGAACAGATGGGGCAGATACGCCCTTCCTTCCGTCGCCAGCCAGCGGGAAAGCTCCTCGGGCAGGGTGGCGTCGCTGACCCGCAGGCAGCCGGGTTTGGGCGGCCGGTCTGTCACGGTTTCGGGGGCCTCGCCGAACAGGGCGGCGGTGATGCCGGTGGCGAAACCGGCCCAGCCCCAGGCCTCGGCGCGGGCGCAGGCATCTCGCAAGAGGCCTTTCAGATGCCGGCCCGGCAATACGGGCAGGCCGTCACGGTCGCGGTGGACCACGGCGTCGTAGACCCGGCCCGCGCCGCGGCCGCCG
>JALSRI010000074.1 GCA_026984835.1 Thiohalobacter sp.
GCCCCGACAACGACCAGTCGGTCTACCTGCAGGTCACGCGGGGTGTGGCCGACAAGCGTGACCACCCCTTCCCGGAGGGTGTGGAGCCGACCGTCTACGCCACCAGTTCGCCCATCCGGCCTCCCGATCCGGCCATCGCGGACAAGGGCATTTCCGCCGTCACCCTGGACGACATACGCTGGCAGCACTGCCACATCAAGGCCATCACCCTGCTGCCCAACGTGCTGCTGCGCCAGCAGGCGGTGGACGCCGGCGTCGGCGAAGCCATCCTGGTGCGCGACGGCAAGGCCATGGAGGGCTCGGCCAGCAACCTGTTCGTAGTGAAGGACGGCGTCATTCTCACGCCCCCCGTCAGCAACCGGCTGCTGCCCGGCATCACCCGCGACCTGGTACTGGAACTGGCCCGCCGGCACGGCATGACGGCGCGCGAGCAGGACATCCCGGAGTCGCTGTTGAAGGAAGCCGACGAGGTCTGGGTCACCAGTTCCACGCGCGAGATCGTGCCGGTCACGGAACTGGACGGGACACCGGTCGGCGACGGCAAACCCGGGCCGGTATGGAAGGAAATGATCGGGCATTACCGCGACTACAAGGAGGCCGTGCGGCGCGGGGAGGCGGACTGACATTCGCGGGGGCGCGGTGGGCGGACAGGGTGGCGCGGCCCCGCCTCCACCGTCCGGGCGGGCTGCTCATTCGAACACGCCGTGCAGGAACCACGCTCGCTCGCCCTCCAGCTCGCGGTATACCCAGTATCTCGACCCCCTGCCGTCGACGGCGATGAAGTAGTCGCGCCGCACGTCCCCGCCGTCCCACCAGCCGGCCTCGATGCGTTCGCGGTCCGGCTGCAGCTGCAGCCTCCCATCCAGCCAGGGCCGTCCGTCCCGCTCCCGCAGCCGGCGCGGCACCGGCAGCAGCCACAGCGGCCGCCGGGCGCCGGTGCTGCGTTGCTCGGCCCGCCCCGGCGGGCAGCGGCGCCAGGCGTACTCGGGGCGGTGATCGGCCACGGTGCTGAGGCCGTGCACCGCCCCGGCACCCAGGCGCGCACGCAGCCGGTCGGGCAGATCGGTGAGACAGGGAGCACGGTCGTCGCCGAACAGGTCCGCGGTGCGGCCGTCCAGGGCGGCCAGCTGCGAGACGCGCAGTTCCAGCTCCCGCACGGGGCCGGCCAGGGTCAGGCGTTCCAGGCGCTCGCGCAGCAGCTCGGTGAAATGCCCGGGATCGCGGCTGTCGCGGGCGCTGCCGACGGTCAACCGGGTGACGGCACCGCCGGCGTGGCGCAGGCGGATGTCGAGTTGGCGGGTGGCGGCGCCGTGGCCGCGCAGCCACCCGCACAGCTCCTGCAGCAGGCGCTGCATGGCGAAGCGCAGGCCGTCGACGCTGACGACCTCGGCGGGCAGCGCCAGGGACCGCTCGAAGCGCTCGGTCGGCTTCCAGGGCGGCTGCGGATCGGGGGCGCGGCCCAGCAATCGGTCGAGCTGCACCGGCAGGCCGGCGCCGAAACGCCGCGCCAGGCCGGCGCGCGGCAGGCGCAGCAGCTCGGCGATGCGGCGCACGCCCATGCCGTGCAGGCGCTCGACCGCATCGTCCTCCCAGTCCAGTACCGACAGGGGCAGCGGCAGCAGGGCGCGGCGCAGGGCGTCGAATGTTCCGGCATGGCTCTCGCAGTCGCAGCGTGCCAGGCACAGGGCACCCAGCGGCGTCGGCGCACTGGCCAGCACGGCGCGGTAGCCGAGCCCGGCCAGGCCGTCGCGCACACGGCCCAGCAGGGCATTGAAACCGCCGAACAGCCGCAGGCTGGCGCCCGCCTCCAGCAGCACGGCCTCGGGGGAACGCACGGACAACTGCGGGCTGAACTGCCAGGCCCAGTCCGCCAGCGCGGCCAGGGCGCGCGCCTCCGCCGCCGGGTCGCGCGGCAGGACCAGCATGTCCGGCGCCAATGCCCGCGCCGCATTCACCGGCATGCCGGCCGCCACGCCACGCTCGCGTGCCGCCGCATTGGCCAACAGCACCCGCGGGCGGCTCCCCCCCTGGCCGACGACCAGCGGCGCGGACTCAGTGGTGGCGCGGCTGAATACCTCCAGGGGCAGCTGCGGCAGGCGTATGCAGAGCCAGCGTACGGGCATGGTCGGGGTCGAGCAGCAGGGGCGCGGCGGCCGGGCGGCCGCGGCGCTTGAGGATGTGGATGGACAGGCGGCCGTGGGCATCGCCGTCGAGCTGCAGGCGCAGCGCCGCCGGCGAGGCGTGCCCCGCCACGGCGGCAGGCCGGAACAGGAAACCGGCACAGTCGCCCGCCTCGGCGGCCAGCTGCAGGCGCCGCAGGGCAGCGGCCTCGTCGATCAGCGGCCAGGCCAGCACGGCGCTGCAGGTGCCCGAGCGCAGGCTCTGCTCCAGCGCCCAGAGGCCGTCCTGGCGCGCGGCCGGGTGCACCAGCAGGATGCGCGACAACTGCACGCCGGCCGCCGCCAGCGCCGGCGCATAGGGAATGTACGGCGGCGCCACCCAGCCCAGCCAGCGTTCCTGGCAGCTGAGCGACGCCAGCGCCGGCATCAGCAGGCGCAGGGCGCCGATGCCGGCGCGCGTGGCCAGGATCTCGGTCAGGGCACCGCGCGGCCAGCCGCCGCCCGGCAACTGCTCATCCAGCGCCGCGAAGCCGGTGGATACCGTGGCAACACCGGTCGCCAGCCGGCTACCGCGCCACAGGTCGTTGCGCTGCAGGAGACCGTCGAGCGCGTTCACAGTGGCGTGTCGTTGCGCAGCACGCCGACACCCAGACCCTCGATGACCATGGGCTGGCGCTTGAGATCGACGCGGATGGGTTCGAAATCGGGGTTCTCGGGCAGCAACTGGACAATGGAGCCGCGGCGGCGGAAGCGCTTGACGGTGACCTCGTCGTCCAGCCGCGCCACCACGATCTGGCCGTTGCGCGCCTGGTGGGTGCGATGCACCGCCAGCAGGTCACCGTCCAGGATGCCGGCGTCGCGCATGCTCATGCCGCGCACCCGCAACAGGTAGTGGGCGCGCGGGTGGAACAGGGCCGGATCGACCGGATAGTAGTCCTCGATGTGTTCCTCGGCCAGGATGGGACTGCCGGCCGCCACCCGGCCCACCACCGGCATGCCCTCCTCCTCCACCAGCAGGCGGATGCCGCGCGAGGAACCCGGCACCAGCTCGATCATGCCCTTGCGCTCCAGCGCCCGCAGGTGCTCCTCGGCGGCGTTGGCGGAGCGGAAGCCGAATGCCTCGGCGATCTCCGCGCGCGTGGGCGGACAGCCCTCTTCCTCGGCAAAGTCTTGAATAAATTCGAGAATTTCCGCCTGGCGGAGAGTCAGTTCGCTCATGCCAGCTGCTCCTGTCTGTTTGTACAGTAAGCTGTGATTATATACAGCCAATTTACAAATACAAGCGTAGCCGGACACAGGGCGGCAGACCCCGCCGGCCGACCCGGCTGGCGGTCCAGGGGCCCTGAACTTATACTGCGCAGCGAAGTCAACCCTTCAGGCACCGCCGCCTGACCCGCGCACGCAATCCACACCGGGAGGCACCACCCATGAAGAACCTGATTCCTCTGCTTCTCCTGTCGCTGGCAGGCCTGCTGGCCGGCTGCGCATCGAACCTGTCCGGGGAGAGCTACAGCCGCTCCGAGGCCCGCACCATCCAGCAGGTGGAGTACGGCGTCATCGAAGCCTTGCGGCCGGTGCAGATCGAGGGCACCAAGACGCCGATCGGCAGTGGTGCGGGCGCAATCGCGGGCGGTATCGCCGGCAGCAGTGTAGGCGGCGATACCACCGGCAAGGTGATGGCCGTGATCGGCGCCGTGGTCGGTGGCCTGGCCGGCGCCGCCATCGAGGAAGGGGTGACGCGCACCCGGGGTGTCGAGTTCACCCTGAAAATGGACGACGGCCGCACCATCGCCATCGTGCAGGAACTCTCACCCAATGAGAAGTTCGCGGTCGGCGACCGCGTGCGGGTGATCGGCAGCGGCCGGAACATCCGCGTCGCCCATTGATCGCCGCCGCCCTTGTCCCGTTGTCGACCCGACCCGCGGATACTGGGCGCGCCTGTTACCCGACCCGACGCTGCGTTATCATGAGCGTTTCGCAGCACCGACACCCCCATGAGCCAGGCCGTACCCCCTGTCATCCGCCACGAGACCGTCGCCGTCAACGTCGGCGGCGTGCGCGTGGGCGGCGGCGCGCCGGTGGTGGTGCAGTCCATGACCAACACCGACACCGCCGACGTGGATGCCACCGTGACCCAGGTCGCACAGCTGGCGCAGGCCGGTTCCGAGCTGGTGCGGATCACGGTCAACAGCGATGCCGCCGCGGCCGCCGTGCCGCACATCCGCGAGCGGCTGGAGGCACGCGGCCTGGACGTGCCCCTGATCGGTGATTTCCATTTCAACGGCCACAAGCTGCTGGCCGCCCATTCCGCCTGCGCCGAGGCCCTGGCCAAGTACCGCATCAACCCCGGCAACGTCGGCCGCGGCAGCAAGCGCGACGAGCAGTTCGCGGCACTCATCGAAACCGCCTGCCGCCACGACAAGGCCGTGCGCATCGGCGTCAACTGGGGCAGCCTGGACCAGGCGCTGCTGGCGCGCCTGATGGACGCCAACCAGGCCAGCCGCCAGCCGCGCGACAACCGCGACATCATCCATGAGGCCATGGTGACCTCGGCGCTGGAGAGCGCGGAACAGGCGCTGCGGCTGGGCCTGAACAAGGACCGCATCGTCCTGTCGGTAAAGATGAGCGGCGTGCAGGATCTGATCGCCGTGTACCGGGCGCTGGCCGCGCAGAGCACCTATGCCCTGCACCTGGGGCTGACCGAGGCCGGCATGGGCGCCAAGGGCATCGTCGCCTCCACCGCCGCGCTGGCGGTGCTGCTGCAGCAGGGCATCGGCGACACCATCCGCGTCTCGCTGACCCCGGAGCCGGGCGGCAGCCGCAGCGAGGAAGTGCGGGTGGCACAGGAAATCCTTCAATCCATGGGCCTGCGCGCCTTCACGCCCACCGTGGTCGCCTGTCCCGGCTGCGGCCGCACCACCAGTGACTACTTTCAGCAACTGGCGCAGGACATCCAGGGCTGGCTGCGCAGCCGGATGCCGGACTGGCAGCGACGTTACCCGGGCGTGGAGAACATGACGGTGGCGGTGATGGGCTGCGTGGTCAACGGCCCTGGCGAGAGCAAGCACGCCAACATCGGCATCAGCCTGCCGGGCACCGGCGAACGGCCGGTGGCGCCGGTGTACGTGGACGGCGAGAAAACGGTGACCCTCAAGGGCGACCGCATCGCGGCGGAGTTCCAGGTGCTGGTGGCGGAATACGTGGAACAGCACTACGGCTAGGGCAGGTCGAGCGCAGCGCCCCCGCCAGGACCGGCGGCGGCCGCCGGACGGTCGTGGCGGGGTTCGCCTGCGTGCCGGTTCAGAAGGCCGTGGTCAGGCGGAAGCCGGCGCCGTAGTCGGGGCTGGCGTCGGTGAAGCCGGCCAGCGCCGATACCGTCGCCGACAGGTCCGGCGTGAAACGCCAGCCCAGGTAGGCGCTGAGCTGCTGCTGGTCGTCGCTGCCCTGCACCGTGGCGCGCCGGTAGTCGTAGCCGAGACCGGCACTGGCCCCCTCGCCGAGCCGGAACAGCAGGCCCAGGCTGCCATAGGGCACGTCGCGGTAGGAGAAAGCGGCCGAATCCCCCGTCACCAGGTAACCGAGCGTGAAATAGGGTGACAGGGCGCCATCGCCGATGACGCCATCGAACTGCAACGTGTAGTCGTTTTCGCCGGTCCCCAGACCCTGATCCTCATCGGCAGTGCCGAACTTGATCTTGCCACTCAGCTCGTAGAAGGATCCGTTGCCACCCGCGAAGGCGTAACCCAGGCGCGTCGTGACGTCGCCCAGCCCGCTGCGGGTCTCGCTGCGGGTGCTGGTGGTGGACCCACCGCCTCCGCCCATGCCGAACAGCCCGCTGCCGAAGCTGTCGAACACCATCGGGCTGCCCGCGCCCGGCACCACGGTACCGTTGCCGGTGACCCGGATATAGGGCACGGTGACTTCCGCCCGCCACGGCCCGGCCGTCCAGGCCAGCGACAGCGGCAGGTATTCGATCTCGGTGGTGACATCCTGGCCGTAGTCGCCACTGCTATAGTCGTAGCCTGCGCTCAGTTCGAGGCCTTCGGCGGCCCGGCCGCCCGCGGGTGCCGCCAGCGCCAGTACCACGGTGACGGCCGGCAGTAACCTGTTGCTCGAATGCATGTTCTTTCCCCTGTTGTGAATTGAAAATGAATATAACCGGGGACGCCGGCGGCATCCCCGGTCAGCCCGGTTCAACGCAGGCGCGGACGCGCGGCCGGCATGGCGGGACGCTCCATCGTCGGACGCGCCATCGTCGGACGC
>JALSRI010000075.1 GCA_026984835.1 Thiohalobacter sp.
CCATCGTCGGACGCGCCATCGTCGGACGCTCCATCGAGGGCCGCTGCATGCCCTGGCGCGCGGCGGCGCCAACTTCCCGCGCCTGCTGCTCACGCTCACGCGCCCGTTCGCGGGCCCGGGTCTCGTAGTGGTCAGCCGCCTCGCGGTGGCTCTCGGCCTCCCCGGCACGGGTGCGGGCCTGCTGCTCGGCCTGGCGGGCGAATTCGCGCGCCTGCAGCTCCGCTTCCGGGGTACCCGAGTCGGCAAGCGTCGCGCCGGCGGCGCCGAGGGCCAGCGCGAGCGAGGAAGCCATCATGAAGGTCTTGATCGGTGTCTGCATGGTCGTTCTCCTGTCTGTCGGTTCGATTAGTGGGAATATTTCCCACTGATGGAAATTGTATGTGGTATTTTTTCCCACGTCAAGCTAGAATGGCCTTCCGTGGCCGATACCCCGGCGCGTCAGCCGCGCCCGTGGCGGCCGAAGACCCGCGGAATATTCGTAATATGCTGATTGATAATGTTTTGATCAGGAATCGAGAGGCATGGACGTGAGCGCCAGCTCTCCCAACGAAGGCGAGGCGCCGCTGCTGAAGGCGGTCGCCTGGCTGTGTCGGCCACTGGTGCGCCTGCTCATCGAGAAGGGCATCGGGTATCCCCGGTTGCGGGATCTGCTGAAGAGGCTGTATGTCGAGGTGGCCGACGAATCCTTCCGGCTGGGCGGCAAGCCCCCCACCGACAGCCGCATCCATATCCTCACCGGCGTACACCGCAAGGACATCCGTCGCCTGCGCGGCACCCCCGCCGAGGAGGCCGACGCCGCCGCGCGCACATCGACCCTGGGCGCGGCCATCGTGTCACGCTGGCTGGGGCTGCCCGACTACCGCGACGCCGACGGCCGGCCGCGCTGCCTGCCGCGCAGCAGCGACGACGGCTCGCCCGCCTTCGATACCCTGGTCGCCGACGTCAGCAAGGACGTGCGCCCGCGCGCCATTCTCGATGAACTGCAGCGCCAGGGCGTGGTGAGCATCGACGACAGCGGCACCATCTGCCTGCAGCAGGCCGCCTTCGTGCCGGCCGCCGGCTTCGGCGAGCAGGTATTCTTCCTGGGCCGCAACGTCCACGACCACCTGGCGGCCTGCACCCACAACCTGCTGTCACCGGACACGCCCATGCTGGAGCGCAGCGTCTACTTTGCGCACCTCAGCGGGGACTCCGTACAGCGCCTGCGCGCACTGGCCGAAGACCGGGCCAAGGCGCTGCTAGCCGACCTCAACGAGGAGGGACTGGCGCTTCAGAAAGCCGATGCCGGCAGACCCGACGCCGTCCATCGCATCCGCTTCGGCTGCTACTGGTACCAGGCGCGACGCGCCGACGACAAGGACAGATCGCAATGAAGGCTCTTCGCAATGTTCTCGGCACGGTTTTCCTCCCCCTGCTCGTCGTCGCCTGCGCGGCGGGCGAACCGCAGCGCCTCGCCGGCCACACCGACCCCGACGACGAGAGTGGCCTCGGCGGCACCGGCATCATCGGTGCCGTGACCGGCTTCGGCAGCATTTTCGTCAACGGCGTGGAAGTGGAGATCGACCGCCGCACCCGGCTGCTCGTGGACGGTGAAGCGGTCGCCGGCCACCGCTTCGAGCGCGGCGAGGTGGTGGAGATCCTGGCCGCCGGCCGCGGCCTGATGGAGGCGCGGCGACTGGAGGTGCGCCACGAGGTGATCGGCCCGGTGCAGAATGTCGATCCACAGGCGCGCCGCCTGCGCATCCTGGGCCAGACGGTGCTGGCGCCGCCGCAGGCGGGCGCCCTGCCGCAGGTCGGCGAGCGGCTGGCGGTGAGCGGCTTCCGCGACGCCGCCGGCCGCATCCACGCAACGCGCCTGGCGCCGGCCGGACCAGGCGCGGTGCTGCTGCGCGGCCCGGTCGTCCGCGACGGCGACGGTGGTTTTCGCATCGGCGCCCAAGCGGTGCGCGTGGCGGGCAGGGCGCCGCCGGCGCCGGGCACCCTGGTGCGGGTGCGGGGCGAGCTGCGCGGTGCCGTACTGCAAGCCAGCCGCCTGACGCCCCTGGAGGCCGCCCCCTTCGGCGCCGCCGTCCGGCGGCTGCTGGTCCAGGGTTTCGTGCAACCGACGCCCCGGGGCCATGCCATCGACGGCCTGGCCTTCGCGGCGGCGGCTGCCCAACCGCCGGTGGCCACGACGCGGCCACTGCGCCTGGACATCCGCCGTGACGACAGCGGACGCTGGCGCCTGGCCGGCGTGGTCGACGAACGGCACATGCCGCTGGGCCGGCCGAAAGCGACACCGCGCAGCGACATGCGCTGGCGACCGCCGGGCTTCCCTGCCGGACCGGGCGGCATGCCGCGCATGCCGTCGGGGATGGGGCGCGGCCGTTGAAGGGCTGGCCGTAGCGGGAAGACCTGGCGGGGTTCGCCTTGCTCACCCCGCCCTGCGGGACCCTCCGGGCGCCGGCAGGCCGATGAGTTCGCGCAGGGCCATGGCGTCGTAGGGGGCCGCGCCCTCGGCGTCGTTGTCGAAGAAGAAGAACACCTGCCTCTCCTCCTCCGACCAGTCCAGGGCGCGCTGCGCCCAGCGCCGCAGGGCACCCCGGCTGTAGGCCGAAGCGTAGGTGCGGGTGTGGCCGTGCAGGCGTACATAGACCAGGTCGGTGGTGACGCGGTCCCACAGCGGCCAGTCGGCGGCGTCGGACTGGCAGACCGCCACACCGTGCCCGGCCAGGCGTGCGGCCACCTCGTCGTCGAACCAGGACGGGTGTCGAAACTCCAGCGTGTGCCGCACCTCCGGCCAGCCGCCCAGGTCACGCAGAAAGGCCTCCAGCCGGTCGAGGTGCCTGGGATAGTTGCCGGGCAACTGCCACAGCACCACGGCCAGCCGTTCCCCCAGCGCCTGCGCCCGCTCGCGCTCCATGGCCACCGAGGGTGCCGCATCGGCCAACTTCTTGTTGTGGGTGACGTAGCGGTTGGCCTTGAGGGTGAACAGAAAACCGTCCGGCGTCTGCCGCACCCAGCGCGCGTAGATCTCCGGCCGCTGCAGGCGGTAGAAGCTGGCATTGATCTCGACGGCGTCGAAGTGGCGCGCGCACCAGGCCAGCCAGTCCTTCTGCGCCACGCCCTGGTAGAAACCGGACTTCCAGCCCGGGTAGTTCCAGCCGCTGGTGCCGACGTGAATGGTGCCGGCCACGCTCAGCCCTTGATGCAGACGACCGGCTCCAGGCGCGCCACCGGGCGCGCCAGGCCGGCGCAGCGGGCGGCCTCCACCACGGCGCCGACGTCCTTGTAGGCGCCCGGCGCCTCCTCGGCCACGCCGCGCGAGCTGACGCTGCGGATGAGGATGCCGCGCCCGGCCAGTTCGTCCACGAGCTGGCGGCCCTTCCACCGCCGGGCCGCCTGGTGGCGGCTCATGGCGCGGCCGGCGCCGTGGCAGGCCGAGGCGAAGGAGCGCTGCTCGCTGCCCGCCTCCCCCACCAGAATCCAGGAGGCGGTGCCCATGGAGCCGCCGATCAGCACCGGCTGGCCGGTGTCGCGGAACACCTCCGGCAGGTCCGGGTGACCGGGGCCGAAGGCGCGGGTGGCGCCCTTGCGGTGCACGAACAGGCGCCGCGTGCGGCCCTCCACTTCGTGGGGCTCTTCCTTGCAGGTGTTGTGCGAGACGTCGTAGAGCAGGCGCAGGTCGGCCTGCGGCAGCACCTCGAAGAAGGCCATGCGGGTCAGGTGGGTGAGGATCTGGCGGTTGGCCAGAGCGCAGTTGATGGCGGCGCGCATGGCGCCCAGGTATTCGCGCCCCAGCGCCGATTCCAGCGGCGCGCAGGCCAGTTCGCGGTCCGGCAGATCGATGCCGTGGTCGGGCGCCGCCAGCGCCATGCGCTTCAGGAACTCGGTACCGATCTGGTGACCGAGGCCGCGCGAGCCGCAGTGGATGCTGACCACGATGTCGCCCTGGCGCAGGCCGAACACGGCCGCCGTGTCCGGGTCCTGGATATCGACCACTTCCTGCACTTCGAGATAGTGGTTGCCGGAGCCCAGGGTGCCCATTTCGTCGCGCTGGCGCTGGCGGGCGCGCCCGGACACGGCGCCCGGATCGGCGCCGGCCATGCAGCCGCGCTCCTCGACGCGCTCCAGGTCGGCCGCCTCGCCGTAGCCGCGCTGGACCGCCCAGCGCGCGCCACCCGCCAGCATGGCGTCCATCTCCCTGTCCTCAAGGCGCAGGTGGCCGGTGCTGCCGACGCCGGCGGGAATGGCGGCGAACAGCGCATCCGCCAGGCGCTGTTCGTGGCCCTGCAGGTCGTTGCGGCGCAACCCGGTCAGCAGGGTGCGCACGCCGCAGGAGATGTCGAAACCCACGCCGCCCGCCGACACCACGCCGCCCTCGGCGGCGTCGAAGGCCGCCACGCCGCCGATGGGAAAACCGTAGCCCCAGTGGGCGTCGGGCATGGCGAAAGACGCCTTGACGATGCCGGGCAGGGTGGCGACATTCCGTACCTGCTCACGCACCTTCTCGTCCATGGCCTCGATCAGGGCGCGATCGGCGTAGATGATGCCAGGCACGCGCATGCCTCCCTGCGGCGGGACCTCCCATTCACAATCGCTGCGACGTTCGAACGAAGCGGGATCCATAGGTCCTCTCCTCAGACATCCACAACGCACTGGGCGACCCAGCGGCCGTCCCCGGTGCGCGCCACCTTGAGTTGAGTATAGGTCGCGCCCTTCACTTCCACACGCGGCCGATGGCGTACGGGATCGACCGGCTCGCCGCGCGCCACGGCGTGCAGCCGCTCACCCTCGATGGCCACCTCGAAACGGCCGAACAGCAGGTGGCGGGTGGCCATTTCGTAGACCAGGGCGTTGAGCCAGTCCACCAGCAGCAGTTCCGGGTCCGGCGCCCGGCAGTCGATGTCCACCGCCTGGCGCGGTTCCACCCCCTGCGGATCGGTGATCACGGCCATCATGGCGAGCGCCGCCTGTTCGAAGGCCTCGGCCAGGGTCGCGCCCCAGCCGCGCACGCCGATATCGGCCTCGTGCGGGAAGTGCTCCCAGCCGGCAGCGGAGCGAATCACGGGCGAGTCCCCGGTTTGCTGACCCAGGGCAAGGAAAACCGCCGCCGGCTGCGCCAGACTGGCGAACAGCCCACCGACAACCATACTCCGGGTAACGACCCCGCAAAGGAGCGAACCATGTCCATTGGCAATATCTGCTGCCGCAAGGTAACCACCCTGGGCCGGGACGAGAGCGTGCTGCAGGCGGCGCGGCTGATGCGCGAGCAGCACGTCGGCGACGTCATCATCACGGATACGGGCGGCCAGGAGGGCAAGCCTCTCGGTATCCTCACCGACCGCGACATCGTGCTGGAATTCGTCGCCCGGGAACTGGACCTGACCGCGTTCACGGTTGGCGACGCCATGGGCGACTGCCTGATCACCGTGGCCGAGTCCATGAGCCTGGTGGACGGCATCGCCAGGATGCGCACCCACGGCATCCGCCGGGCGCCGGTGGTCGACGAGGCCGGCAGGCTGGTGGGGATCGTCACCGTGGATGACATCATCACCATCCTCGCAGAGGAAATGAAGGACCTCGCCGCCCTGGTGCGCAAGGGCTGCCGCATGGAGCGCAAGCGGCGCGGCTGAGCGACGCGGCTGCGCCCTCAGCTCCAGATATAGTCGCGCAGTTCTTCCGGAGGCTGGCGCACCAGGTTCTTGTCGATCTCGCGGAACACCATTTCCTTCACCTCCCGGCCGAGCTTGTCGCGCAAAAGGCCCAGAAAGGCTGGCGGCGCCGCGATGGCCAGGCGGTCGAACTCACCGTGGGTGCGTCCGGCCTCCAGGCGTTCCGCCAGCTCCTTGGCGAACTCGATGTGCTCCTGCCGGGTGGCGCTGACCTTGTCGTCCAGCACGTGCGGCCCCTGCCCCACCGCGCCCGGGTCGTTGCCCGGTTTGTCCGTGACCAGGTCGCCTTCGTGCAACCGGCCTTCGGGATGCACGATATCCTCGACCTCTTCCGGTATCGCCGCACGGTTCTCGGTCGAATAGATCTTGGCCCGGCTGCTCTCCGCCACCAGTATCCAGGTCCGCGTCATGGTTGCCTCTCCTGTCAGTGTCTGCCTGCTGATATTTTGGGGCAAGGCGGCCCGATTCAAGTTGATGCAGGTCAGCAAAGGCATTCAAACCGCCTCTGCCGGGGGAAGAACATGGAGCTGGCGACAGGAGTCGAACCCGCGACCTGCTGATTACAAATCAGCTGCTCTACCAACTGAGCTACGCCAGCCTTGGGGATGGGTACTGGGTGGGGCCAATTGTAGGCAAGGCCGGCGGGCATGGCAATTCAGGGGCAGGTGAGTGGCTCGATGCGGATCTTCGGGTCTTTGCCCGCCAGTTTCTGCCACAGTGGCGTATCGGCCAGGGGCCTGCCCGGCGTCTTCATGTCGAGCCAGTAGACGGTGCGTTTGCGGTAACGCGGCTCCAGGAGAGCGTCGTAGCCCAGCCGGCGCACCTTGCGGCGCCGGACGGCAGCCTTGCCGCGGCTGCGGAAAATGCCCAGGGAGATGAAATTGTCCTTGCCGATGTAGTGGTCCTTCATGCCGTGCGCATCCAGGTCGGCGACGATCTCGCGGGCGCGACGGCGCGGCATGGGCGGCAGGTAGACCCAGTAGCCCGTCTGCTCCCTGGTACGCGCATCGCGGCGTTGCGGCTCGTAGCCGGCATCCCGCAGCAGGCGCCCGGCCCGGTCGGCGTCGGCGCGGGTGAGGAACGGGCCGACCGACTGGCACAGCGTCACGGGCACGGCTTCGGCGGCCGGCGCCGGCCCGGGTTCTTGTTCCGGTTCCGGTTCCGGTTCCGGTTCCTGTTCCGGCGCCGGCGTGGCAGGCGGTGCAGCCGGCGTTTCGGCAGCGGCCGCCGGCGCTTCGGTGCCTGCGGACTGCGCATCCCGCTCCGACAACAGCACCAGGGTATCCACCCCCGCCGGCAATGGGGGCAGGGCGCGCCGTTCGGAATCCTGCTCCAGCGGCCGCGGGTACCAGACGAAGAAAGCGAGATTGGCGAGCAGCAGCAGGTAGATCAGGTAGCGCATGCCGTGTCCCGGGCGTACACCGCGAGTCCTTTCAGTACCAGTTCCGGCTCGTGCCGGGGACTTGTGCTCAGCAGGGGCAGCACGCGCCCCGCATCACCCCCGGTGACCACGGCCCGGGTGGAACGCCCCAGTTCGGCGGCAATGTCCGCATACACCCGGTCGAGCAGGGAAACGACCGCATACAGGGTACCGCCGCGCACCGCCGCAGCCGTGTCACGGCCCAGCAGCGACACTTCCTGCACGTCGGCCTCGGCCAGCACCACGCCGGGTGCCCGGCGGGTGAGCGCGTCGACCATCGTATCGAGGCCGGGCACGATGAGGCCGCCCAGGTGACGGCCGTCGCCGGCCAGCGCGTCGATGGTCACCGCGGTGCCGCAGTCGACGACGCAGACCGGGCCCCGGAACAGCTCGCGCGCCGCCAGCAGGCTGGCCCACCGGTCCGAGCCCAGGCGCTCCGGTTGCCGGTAGGCGTTGACGACGCCGCAACAGGATTCCGTCGCCACCAGGAACTCCACGTCACGTTTCCAGCGACGCTTGACCCAGGTGCGCACGCTCTTGTCATAGTCGCCGCCCGCGACACTGGAGACGATCACCCGCTCCGGTGCTTCGAGCTCCTTCCAGGCCGGGCGGGCGACATCCTTGAACGCCTTGCCATCACGCGCCAGCGGCTCGCCGGCCCGCCAGCCCTCGTCCCCGGCCAGCGCCCATTTTATACGGCTGTTGCCGATGTCCAGCAGCAGCTTCATGCGTCCAGCCGCACGCTGACTTCACCGGCGTGATAACGGCGCACACCGGCCGCATCACGCATCACCAGCGCTCCCTGCGCATCGACGCCACAGGCCTGGCCCTGCACCACGCGGTTGCCGACCTGCAACCGGATGTCGTGCCCGTCGATGAGGTCGTGGCGTTGCCATTCGTCGAGAAAGCCCGCCAATCCACGGGCACCGAATTCCTCCATGGCCCTGCTCAGTTCATCCAGCAGCAGCGCCGCCAGCCGGTTGCGCGACGGCGCCTTGACCCGCTGGGACAGGTCGCTCCAGGGCTGGTCGATGGCGGCGCCGGTCTGCGCGGGCATGCCGACGTTGACCCCGACGCCGGTGACCACGGTCACCGGTCCGGCAGCTTCCCCGCTCAGGTCCAGCAGGATGCCGGCCAGCTTGGCGCCGTCGAGCAATATGTCGTTGGGCCACTTGAGGCCGGCATCCCCGACGCCGACGCGCCGCAAGGCCCGCAGCACGGCCACCGCCGCCGCCAGACTCAGACCACCGGGATTCTCCAGCCCGCCCTCGAAACCCCAGGCCAGCGACAGGTAGAGGTTGGAGCCGTAGGGCGACACCCAGCGCCGGCCGCGCCGCCCGCGGCCGGCGCGCTGCCACTCCGCCAGACAGGCGTGGCCACGGCCACCCGGCATGGGGACGCAACTGCGTTTGAGGTGGTCGCTGGTCGAATCGACCTCGTGGAACAGGTCGAGCGCCTGCAGGGCCTGCACCGTACGCGGCGCCAGCGACGCCTCGATGGTCGTCTTGTCCAGCAGTTCCAGGGGGCGGGACAGGCGGTAACCACGGCCACGCACGGCATGCACGTCGAGCCCCAGCATCGACAACCGGCGCACCTGCTTCCAGACCGCAGTGCGGGACATGGACAGCACATCACCCAGGGCCTCACCCGAATGGAAATCGCCGTCTGCCAGCAGTTCGATGAGTCGGTTGCGCGCCGCCATGGGGGGAGTGTATCACAGCGGCAACTTCTCTCTTTGATTCAATTCGTTAGACGTGCACCAAAAAGGTCTGGAGGACGGACGGCTTCAGCTTTCCCCGCCCGGCGCCGATAGGACGCGAGAGACCGGGCTGGCCGGTCGCACCACTGCACAGGATGAATGCGATGGATCCGGCACGCAGATCCTCTCGACAGACCCTGCCCAGGCCATCACTGGCCTGTGTCCCGACCGAGCCGCTCTACCGGCGTGCGCCCCGTGAAGACGAGCACGGCCGGCCGCTGTCGGATTTCATGATGATCATCCCGCGCCTGCGCGACAAGCCGCAGCACTTCATCCAGGACACCATTGTCCGCATCGAGCGGGTGCTGCAGGCGCACGCCCGGCACGTGGTGTTCGCCGACCTGAACCTGAAGCTGAACCTGCTGTGGGTCAGCGTGCGACCGGTACCCGGCATCTGCTGGGAACTGCCGGTCGCCATCAACGATCAGGTGCCCGAAGCCCTGCTGGTGGCACAGCCGGCGCTCTGACACCTAGCCGTTCAGGGCGGTCTCCAGTTCCGAAAAAGTACGGGCAACCCCGACCGGCTCGACCAGCCTGCCCAGCTGTTTGCCGATCTGCGAGATCGAGAACAGACCCCGGATCGCATCCCGCCCCGAGCGAGGATCATGGTCCAGCACCAGCGCATGGCGCCTGCCGCTGTACTGCAAGGTAACGACGATGTCGCCGACGGTGGCCTGCATGACGTCGTCCATGTGCATCACCTCGAGCTGCTCACAGGGCGTCATGACGTCGCGCACCAGGATCTCCTCGTGACGCAGTTCCAGTTCGCGCAACAGGCGCACGGGTTTTTCGCCCTGGATGTCATTGGCCGTGATCAGGCCCTGGATCTCCTCGTCGGCGTTGACCACGAACAGCAGCCGCACGCCGACGGTCTTCATGCGCTGCAGCGCCCAGTCGATGGACTCGCTGGGCGCCACCGTCACCGCAGCTTGCTGGCGCAGGTCGGTGAACACCAGAATAGCTGGACTGTCTTCACGCACTTGCGCGGGCAACTCCTGCGTGGGCGAAAAATAGCCCACCGGCCTGGGCAAAGGGTGCAGTTCCAACTCATTGAATTCGTTCATTTGCCGCCCTCCTCGGTACTAATAATGATTATGATGAGCGTGCAAGCTGAGGTATAGACCAATGACAGGCAAAATCAATGGCAGCGGCATCGAAAATCATGGGGCGCAGGCAAAAAAAAGCCCCGTTCATCGGAACGGGGCTTTGGTGTCAAAGCCTGGCAGTGTCCTACTTTCACATGGGGAGACCCCACACTATCATCGGCGCTGAGCGGTTTCACTTCCGAGTTCGGAATGGGATCGGGTGGTTCACACTCGCTATGGCCGCCAGGCAAACTGGTTGACCGACCGGTACGGAACCAGTCGATCGAATCCGGAAGTTGTATCGGCAGGTGTGTCGCATCTGACCGCACCCAGAATGCTTGGGTGTTATATGGTCAAGCCTCACGGGCAATTAGTACTGGTTAGCTTCACGCATTACTGCGCTTCCACACCCAGCCTATCAACGTGGTAGTCTTCCACGGCCCTTCAGGGACCTCAAGGGTCCAGTGAGACCTCATCTTGGGGGGGGCTTCCCGCTTAGATGCTTTCAGCGGTTATCCCGTCCGCACATAGCTACCCGGCAGTGCCACTGGCGTGACAACCGGAACACCAGAGGTGCGTCCACTCCGGTCCTCTCGTACTAGGAGCAGCTCCCCTCAAGTCTCAAGCGCCCACGGCAGATAGGGACCGAACTGTCTCACGACGTTCTAAACCCAGCTCGCGTACCACTTTAAATGGCGAACAGCCATACCCTTGGGACCGGCTACAGCCCCAGGATGTGAT
>JALSRI010000076.1 GCA_026984835.1 Thiohalobacter sp.
TGATGCTGAAGGCCACCTCCGGCGGCGGCGGGCGCGGTATCCGCCGCTGCGACGACGAGGCCGGGCTGCGCCGCAACTACGTGCGGGTGCTGTCCGAGGCGCGCAAGGCCTTCGGCAGCGCCGACATATTCCTGGAGAAGTGCGTGGACCGGCCGCGCCACATCGAGGTGCAGATCCTGGCCGACGCCCACGGCAACGTGGTGCACCTGTACGAGCGCGACTGCTCCATCCAGCGCCGCCACCAGAAACTGATCGAGATCGCGCCCTCCCCGCAGCTCAGCGACGAGCAGCGCGAGCGCATCGGCGCCTACGCCGTGCGCGCGGCGCAGGCCGTGGGCTACCGCAACGCCGGCACGGTGGAGTTTCTCATGGACGAGAACGACGACTTCTATTTCATGGAAATGAATACCCGGCTGCAGGTGGAACACACGGTGTCGGAAGCCATCACCGGCATCGACATCGTGCAGGAACAGTTCCACATCGCCAACGGTGAACCGCTGCGCTTCGGCCAGCAGGACATCCAGCGCCGCGGCTACGCCATGGAGTTCCGCATCAACGCGGAGGATCCCAGGAACGACTTCCTGCCCAGCTTCGGGCGCATCACGCGCTACTTCGCGCCCGGCGGGCCCGGCGTGCGCATCGACGCGGCCATCTACACCGGCTATACCATCCCGCCCTACTACGATTCCATGTGCGCCAAGCTGACGGTATGGGCGCTGGGCTGGGAGGAATTGCTGAACCGCGCCGCCCGCGCCCTCAACGACATGGGCGTCTACGGCGTCAAGACCACCATCCCCTACTATCTCGAAGTGCTGCGCGTGGAGGACTTCCGGCGCGGCCGTTTCGACACCGGTTTCGTCGAGCAGCACCCGGAACTGGTGCAGTACCGGACCAGCCGCCCGACCCGGGAGCTGGCCGCCGTGATCGCGGCGGCCATCGCGGCCAACACGGGATTCTAGGAGCCCGACGAGCATGGCACAGACCCATATCACCGACGTCATCCTGCGCGACGCCCACCAGTCGCTGATCGCGACCCGCATGCGCACCGAGGACATGCTGCCCATCTGCGACCGGCTGGACGCCATCGGCTACTGGTCGCTGGAAGTCTGGGGCGGCGCCACCTTCGACGCCTGCATCCGCTACCTCAAGGAAGATCCCTGGGAGCGGCTGCGCAGGCTGCGCAAGGCCCTGCCGGACACGCCCCTGCAGATGCTGCTGCGTGGCCAGAACCTGCTCGGCTACCGGCACTATTCCGACGACGTGGTGGAAGCCTTCGTGGAACGCGCCGCCGCCAACGGCATCGACGTGTTTCGCGTCTTCGACGCGCTGAACGACACCCGCAACCTGGAGACCGCCATCCGGGCCGTGAAAGCGGCCGGCAAGCACGCCCAGGGCACCATCTGCTACACCACCAGCCCGGTGCACGGCATTCCGCTGTTCGTGGACATGGCGCGCGAACTGGCGCGGCTGGGCTGCGACAGCATCGCCATCAAGGACATGGCCGGTCTGCTCACGCCCATGGTCACCGCCGAACTGGTCGCGGAACTGACCCGCGCCGTGTCGCTGCCCGTGCACCTGCATTGCCACGCCACCGCCGGCACCGCCGAGATGTGCCAGTTGAAAGCGGTGGAGAACGGCTGCGCCCACCTCGACACCGCCATTTCATCCTTTTCCGGCGGCGCCAGCCATCCCCCCACCGAGAGCATGGTAGCGGCGCTGCGCGGCACGCCCTGGGATACCGGCCTGGACCTGAAGGCGCTGCAGGAGATCGGTTTCTATTTCCGCGAAGTGCGCAAGAAGTATCACCAGTTCGAGAGCGAGATGACCGGCCTGGATACCCGCGTGCAGGTCTACCAGGTGCCCGGCGGCATGATCTCCAACCTCTACAACCAGCTGCGCGAACAGGGTGCACTGAACCGCATGGAGGAAGTGCTGGAGGAGATTCCGCGGGTGCGCGAGGACCTGGGCTACCCGCCGCTGGTCACGCCGACCTCCCAGATCGTCGGCGCCCAGGCGGTGCTGAACGTGCTGACCGGCAGCCGCTACCAGACCATCACCAACGAGGTGAAGCTGTACCTGCAGGGCCGCTACGGCCAGGCGCCGGGCACCGTCAACCCGGTGCTGCGCCAGCAGGCCATCGGCAACGAGGACGTCATCGACGTGCGCCCGGCCGACCTGCTCGGCGCCGAGATGCACAGCCTGCGCGAGGACATCGGCGAGCTGGCGAAATCGGAAGAGGACGTGCTCACCTACGCCATGTTCCCGGACGTGGGGCGCGACTTCCTGGAGGCCCGCGAGGCCGGCAAGCTGGTGCCGGAACCGCTGGAACCGGTCGGCAACGGCGAGGAGGGCCAGCCCCGCCCCACCGAATTCAACGTTACCCTGCACGGCGAGACCTACCACATCCAGGTGACCGGCACCGGCCACCGCACCCAGCAGGAGCGCCCCTTCTACCTCACCGTGGACGGCGTGCCGGAGGAAGTGCTGGTGGAGACCCTGTCGGAGCTGGAGGAAGGCGCCGGCAACGGCGGCGGCCGCGGCAGCAGGCGGCCCCGCGCCAGCAGGCCGGGCGACGTCACCACCTCCATGCCCGGCACCGTCATCGACGTGCTGGTCAAGGTCGGCGACAACGTCAAGGCCGGCGACCCGGTGCTGGTCACCGAGGCCATGAAGATGGAGACCGAGATCCAGGCGCCGATCAGCGGCGTCGTGGCGGCCATCCACGTGGAAAAGGGCGACAGCGTCAACCCCGACGAGACCCTGGTCGAGATCGCGGAAGAATGACCCGCCCATCCCTGTAGGAGCGGCCTTGGCCGCGATGGGTTTGGGATTCGAGTGTTCGGCGGCCACCCCACCCCATCGCGGCCAAGGCCGCTCCTACAGGGGCCAGGGGATCTTCCGGGTGGTGCCGGTGTAGTCGTCGCCGTAGGGCTTGACCTCGATGAGCAGGTTGCGCGGCTGGAAGCCGGGCGGCAGCCGCAATTCCTCCACCACCGTCTGGCGTTCGCTGAATCCCATCTTGACATAGGGCCGTTGATCCGCCGACAGGGTCCGCAGCGACAGCCGCCTGGGCTTGCCGTCCTGAAGCCCGTCCACCGCGATCCAGATGGTGCCTACCACGCGGTCGCTTCCACCGCCGTGGCGGACCGCAAAGGCCAGCCGGTAGCCGCCGCCACCCAGCGACTCGACGCCAAGGCCCTCCAGCAGCAGCGCGGTGGCGGCCGAATCCGCGGGAGACGCGGCATCGGCCAGCGCAGGCACCGATTTCGGGGACGATGCCTTCACCGCCGCGGAGGCTTTTTCCACTGGCTTCCGGGACGGAGCCGGCCTGGCGGCCGGTGCGGCCTGGGCGGATGCGAGCGCCCTGTTGGCGTGGGCGAGGCTGCGTTCCAGTTCCGCCACCTGCCGTTTCAGTTCCCTGCGCTCCTGCTCCAGCGCCTCGATGCGCTGCGCCGGCCCGTCGCCGTGCGCCGACGCGCCAACAGCGCCTGCCGGCGCCGGCTCGCGGCCATACTGATGGCCCAGCCAGGCACTCAGGGCGAAGCCGGCGGCCACCAGGCCGTAACGCAGCATCCAGCTGCGTGCAGACGGGCGCACGATCTGCGGCCGCACCGGCGGCACGACTTTCTTGCGCACCCTCATGCCGGCACTCCCGTGCAGAAGCGCGGCAACGGAAGCGGGGGCGTCATTCGGCGGGCTCCAGTCTTTCCAGGCCGCCCATGTAGGGCCGCAGCACCGTCGGCACCCGGACCGAGCCATCGGCCTGCTGGTAATTCTC
>JALSRI010000077.1 GCA_026984835.1 Thiohalobacter sp.
CCCTGCGCCTCTCCACGATGGGCGCGTAGGCCGGGACGTAGTGGTCGCCGACGCTGCGCATGAAGGCGAAGCTGCGCTCGAAGCCGGCTTCGTTGTAGTCGTCGAAGAACAGCCCGCCGATGCCGCGTGGTTCGTTGCGGTGTTTCAGGAAGAAATACTCGTCGCACCAGCGCTTCAGGCGCGGGTAGAGGTCGTCGCCGAAGGGCTCGCAGGCCGCCCGCGCGGTACGGTGCCAGTGCACGGCGTCCTCCTCGAAGCCGTAGTAGGGCGTAAGATCGAAGCCGCCGCCGAACCACCACACCGGCTCGGCGCCTTCCTTCTCGGCCAGGAAGAAACGCACGTTGGCGTGCGAGGTGGGCACGTAGGGGTTGCGCGGGTGGATGACCAGCGACACGCCCAGCGCCTGGAAGCGGCGTCCGGCGAGCTCCGGCCGGTGGGCCGTCGCCGAGGCCGGCAGGCCCGGCCCGTGGACGTGAGAGAAATTGATGCCGGCCTTCTCGAACACGCCCCCTTCCTCCAGCACCCGCGAGCGACCGCCGCCGCCCTCCGCACGCGTCCAGGCGTCCTCGACGAACGTCTTCTTGCCGTCGAGTTCCGCCAGCGCGTCGCAGATGCGCTCCTGCAAGCCTTCAAGGTAATCCGCCACCGCCTGGATGTCCGGCCCTGTCATAGAAAACCACCTCGAAAAAAATCAGCCAAAAATGTGCGCCAGCCGTCGTCATGGCGGGGACTGCGTCGCCGTGCCGGAGCGCCAGGGTGCAAGGACGCAAGGGCCGCCGGGGCGGAACGATACCAAAACCTTTGCGTCCCTCTGCGTTCTCCGTGCCTTTGCGTCGGGTTTTGCGACCGCCGCCCCGGCAAGGCCGCCTACCCCGGGCGCAGCACCTCGCCGCTCGTCGCGTCGCGGATCTCCGACGGCCGTGCCCTTCCGCCGGTGTCACCCGGCAGAATGTAGTCCAGCCGGTCGTCGAACTGCTTGCGCAGTTGCAGCCGCGTCCGGGCCGGCGGCCGGCCGCTGACATTGGCGCTGGTCGACACCAGGGCGCCGCCCCAGGCGCGGCACAGCGCCTGGCAGACCGGGTGGGCGCTGACGCGCACCGCCAGGGTGTCGTGGGCGCCCGTCAGCCAACGCGGGCATTCGGGGCGCGCCGGCAGCAGCCAGGTCACCGGCCCCGGCCAGGTGCGCGCCAGGCGGCGCCGCACGGCCGCCGGCAGCGGCGCCAGGAAGGGCTGGAAATCGTCCAGGCTTGCGCCGATCAGGATCAGCCCCCTGGCGCGGTCGCGCTGCTTGAGGCGCAGCAGCCGCTCGACGGCGGCCGGGTCCAGCGGATCACAGCCCAGCCCCCACACCGCCTCGGTCGGGTAGGCGATGACGCCCCCGGCCCCGAGTGTCTCCACCGCCCGGCGCAGCTGCCAGTTTGTGGGCAGGGCGCTCAATCAGCTCTTGTCGGCCGCGGCTTCTTCTGCCTCTTCCTCGACTTCGAAGGGCTCGGAGAACTTGCACTCCTTCTGCGGGCAGACGCGCTCGGTACCGCGCTTCTTGGTGGTCTTGATGGTGAGTATGGGCCAGCCGCATTCCGGGCACGGTCCTTCCACCGGCTGGTTCCACACCGCGTAGTCGCACTCGGGATAGGTGGAGCAGGAATAGAAGATCTTGCCACGCCGCGACTTGCGCTTGAGCATGGTGCCCTTGTTGCACCTGGGGCAGGTCACGCCGGTGTCTTCCGGCTTCTCCAGCGGCTCGATGTAGGTGCAGTCAGGGTAGCTGCTGCAACCGATGAACTTGCCGTAGCGGCCGCTGCGGATGATGAGCGGGGAGCCGCACTCGGGGCAGCTGCGGCCCTCGACGACTTCCGGCTCGGCGCTGTCGCGGTCTTCGTCCAGGTTGCGCGTGTAGTCGCATTCCGGGTAGCCGCTGCAGCCGATGAAGCGCCCGCGCCGGCCCAGCCGGATGTTGAGCGGCTTGCCGCACTTGGGGCATTCCTCGTCCAGCGCCTCGGTGGTGACCTCGCTGCGCGACACGCTCTGTTCCTTGTCTTCGACCAGCTCCTTGAATGGATACCAGAATTCCTTCAGCAGCGGCACCCATTCCTTCTCGCCGCGCGACACCGCGTCGAGTTCGTCTTCCAGCTTCGCGGTGAAGTCGTAGTCCACGTACTTGGTGAAATGGTTGGACAGGAACTTGCTCACCACCCGGCCGACGTCGGTGGGGTGGAAGCGGCGGTTCTCCAGCGTCACGTACTCGCGCTGCTGCAGGGTCGAGATGATGGAGGCATAGGTCGAGGGACGGCCGATGCCGTGCTCCTCCAGGGTCTTGACCAGGCTGGCCTCGCTGTAGCGCGGCGGCGGCTCGGTGAAGTGCTGCTCCGGCCGGATGGCTTTGAGATCGACCTTGTCGCCCTCCTCCATCGGCGGCAGCATGCCTTCCTCGTCGGTCGACGTCTTCTTGCTGTCGTCGACGCCTTCCTGGTAGACGGCGATGAAACCGGGATCGACCAGCGTGGAGCCGGTGGCGCGCAGCACGTTGCCCTCGCCGCAGGCGAACTCGATGCCGACGGTGTTGATGGTGGCGTGGACCATCTGGCTGGCGACGGTGCGCTTCCAGATCAGGTCATAGAGCTTGAACTGCTCTACGGACAGGTGCTGCTTGATGGCCTCGGGTGTGTTCATGGCCGAGGTCGGGCGGATGGCCTCGTGCGCTTCCTGGGCGTTCTTGGCCTTGGTCTTGTAGTGGCGCGCCTGTCTGGGCAGCTTGTCCTTGCCGTAGCGTTTTTCGATCAGTTCGCGCAGCTCGTCCAGCGCCTCGCCGGCCAGGCTCACCGAGTCGGTGCGCATGTAGGTGATGAGACCGACGGCGCCCTGGCCGATGTCGATGCCCTCGTAGAGCTGCTGGGCGACGCGCATGGTGCGGCTGGCGGTGAAGCCGAGCTTGCGCGAGGCCTCCTGCTGCAGGGTCGAGGTGGTGAAGGGCGCGGCCGGGTTGCGCTTGCGCTGCTTCTTCTCCACCGAGGTGACGGTGAGCCTGCCGCCGTCGGCCTTGGCCGCGCCGAGCAGCTCCTTCTGTACCTCGAGTGCCTTGTCTTCGCGGTTGATGGCGAACTGGGTCAGTTTCTTGCCATGCAGCCGGGTCAGGCGGGCGACGAAGGCCTGGGCGTCCTTCGCGAGATCGGCCTCGATGGTCCAGTACTCGCGCGGCTTGAATTTCTCGATCTCTTCCTCGCGCTCCACGATCAGGCGCAGGGCCGGGCTCTGCACGCGGCCGGCCGACAGGCCTCGGCGCACCTTCTTCCACAGCAGGGGCGACAGGTTGAAGCCGACCAGGTAGTCCAGGGCGCGGCGCGCCTGCTGGGCGTTGACCAGCTCGCTGGACAGTTCGCGCGGGTGCTCCATGGCTTCCTGGATGGCGCGCCTGGTGATTTCGTGGAACACCACGCGGTAGACCTGCTTGCCCTTCAGCGCGCCGCGCTCCTTCAGCAACTCGTACAGGTGCCAGGAGATGGCCTCGCCCTCGCGGTCCGGGTCGGTGGCCAGATACAGCTTGTCGGCTTTCTTCAGGGCCTTGACGATGGCGTCGACGTGCCTGGCGTTGCGTTCGATGAGCTGGTACTTCATGGCGAAGTCGTGCTCGGGATCGACGGCGCCCTCCTTGGGCACCAGGTCGCGCACGTGGCCATAGGAGGCCAGTACCTCGAAGCCCTTGCCGAGGTATTTCTTGATCGTTTTCGCCTTGGCGGGCGATTCGACGATGACGAGGCTTTTACTCATGGTTGATAGCAACGAAGCCGCGCCTGGCGGCGCGGCTCCTCAGGTTTGATCCTTGCCGGCTTGTCTAGTGCAGGTGTCCGGGCAGGCTGTCGAATACCAGGTCTTCCATCCAGGCGTAGGCGGCTTCCTCGCCGGGCTGGTTGAACAGCACCATCAGCACCACCCACTTGAGCTGGTTCATGTCGAAGTCGTCGGTGTCCAGCGCCATGACGCGGTCGATGACGTGTTCGCGGCTGGCCGGGGTGAGGATGCCCATCTGTTCCAGGAACAGCAGGAAGCCGCGCGACTCGACGTCCAGGCGCTCGCATTCGCGGCCCGAGAACACGCGCAGGGCATTTCCCGTCTGGCTGTTGTGGATGCGTTCGCCCTGCTGGCTGGTGAGCCCGTCCAGCCAGTCGAAAGCCTGGTTGATCTCGGCCGGCGGGAAGCCTGCTTCGAGCAGCTCGGTGTGCAGGGACTCGCGGTCCGGGTTCATGTCGGTTTCGTCGTCCATGTAATAGTTTTCAAACAGATACATCAGGACGTCAAACATGTTCTCTTTCATTTCAGGCTCTCGTTCGGGACCCGTGTATAGCGCCCGCCAGGGGCCGATACCACGCGATCTTCCAGCTCCAGTAGCAGCAGCATGGAGGAAACCTGTTCCGCCGTCAATCCACTTCGGTCCACCAGCTGGTCGACGCCGACCGGCTCGTGGCCCATGCATTCGAGCAGCCGCAGATAGTCGGCATCCAGCGTCGCCGCGGCGTTGCCGGGCGCGGGCGCGGCCTGTTCGGCACCGGCCGCCGCCAGCGGGCCGAGTTCCTCCAGTATGTGGTCGGCGGTCTCCACCAGTTTCGCGCCCTGGCGGATCAGGGCATGGCAGCCGCGCGCCAGCGGGTTGTGGATGGAGCCGGGAATGGCGAATACCTCGCGGCCCTGTTCGGTGGCCGCGCGGGCGGTGATCAGGGAGCCGGATTTCGGCGCCGCCTCCACCACCAGGGTGCCCAGGCCGAGGCCGCTGATGAGGCGGTTGCGGCGCGGGAAATTGGCCGGCAGCGGCGGCGTGCCGGGCGGAAACTCCGACACCAGGGCGCCGCGTTCGGCGATGCGGTGGGCCAGTTCGCGGTGGCGGGCGGGGTAGACGCGGTCCAGGCCGGTGCCGGCGACCGCCACGGTGACGCCGCCGGCGTCCAGCGCGCCCTGGTGGGCGGCGGCGTCGATGCCGAGCGCCAGGCCGCTGACGATCACCAGCCCCGCCCCGGCCAGGTGGGCGGCGAAGTCGTGGGCCGTGGCGCTGCCGCCGGCGGTCGGATTGCGGCTGCCGACCAGGGCCAGCCCCAGCAGCGCGGGCGCCGCCGGTTCGCCGTGCAGGTACAGCACGGGCGGTGGGTCGGGGATCTGCCTCAGCAGCCGCGGGTAGACCGGGTCGTCCAGTGTGATCAGGTAGTTGCGTTCACCGGCGGCCCAGGCGAGGTCGCGTTCGATGGGCGCGGGATCGGGCTGCCCGAGGAAGTCCAGGGCGGCCGCGGGCAGCTCTTCGCCGGCCCGCAGGCCGCCGGCCGCCGCCAGCACCCGGCAGGGACCGCCGAAGCGTTCCACCAGGGCGCGGATGCCGGCGGCGCCCAGTCCCGGGGCATGGGCGAGGGTCAGCCAGGCCCGCAAGCGGTCCTGGTCGGCACAACGGTCTTCGGTCGCGTCGTTCATCTGGCGGCCTCCTCCCTGAGGCGACATGACAAGGACAAAAAAACCCCGGATACCTTGCCTGATATCCGGGGTCGTGGCCAGTGGAACTGCGTCAGAAATCGGGGTTGCCGACCCGGTCGCCGACGTGCAGGGCGCTGGTGGCCTTCATGACCAGGCCGTAGCTGACCTTGTCGAAGGTGCGGAACACCATGACCAGGCCGGCGCGTTCGTCCGGCAGCTTGACGATATCCTTCTTGCGGCCCGACACCTGGTCGCGGATGGTCTCGCCGGCCTGGTAGACCGCCAGCACGGTGCCGACGTCCACGCCCTCACGGGCGCCGCGGTTGAGCACCACGATCTGGTACTGGCCGATCTGGCTGACGCCGTCGAGCACCGAGATGATGGTGCCCTGCAGGCCGGCCTCGGGTGCGTGCGGCTGGAAGTAGGGCTGCACGTCTTCCCGGGTGATGGGCAGAACGCGGTCGCCGATGTTGACCTCGCGGGTGGTGCGGATCAGGCTCAGCGTGGACGGGTCGCCGTAGCGTTCCACGGTGCCGTCGCCCAGGTAGATGGCCTCGAAACCCAGTACTTCGCCGGTCTCGGGGTCGACGTAGGTGCTGCCGGGGCGGAAGGCGTTGAAGCGGCTGTAACCCTCGTCCTTCAGGCCGCGCACGTAGATGCGGTCGCCGGCGCCGGTGATCAGGTGTTCGCCGGCGCTCGACACCACGTAGGCCGCTTTCGCCAGCTCATCCTCGCCCACCACCAGGGGGCGGCTCAGGAACTGCTGGATGGCGTCCACGGGGATGGTCGGGATGGCCTTGTCCAGGCGTTCGGCGCGCACCCGGGGCGACAGCTTGATGGTCGCCTTGCCGCGCTGCACCCGCAGCTGCGGCTTGCCGTCCACGTACACCAGGTTGATGACGTCGCCGGGGTAGATCAGGTGCGGGTTCTCGATCTGGGGATTGACGTACCAGATCTCGGGCCACAGCCAGGGCTTGTCCAGGAAGCGCTCGGAGATGTCCCACAGCGTGTCGCCCTTGACGACCACGTAGCGGTCGGGATGACCGTCCTTCAGCACCACCTGGTCCGCGAATACGCTGGTGACGGCCAGAGCCAGTGCCAGCGCCAGAGATTTGAATTTCGACATAAGCGTCCCTTTGCGTCCGGTTCTTGTCGGCCGGCCCCCCGCGGGAATACCGGCTGTATCTATCTAATCCAATGATATATAACGGCCATCGCTTCCCGGAGTGTAGCGGAAATTTCTGGCCCGAAAAATCCGGGGTCTTGTCCCGGCCCCACCCTGTAACGGCAGTTCGATCACTATGTTAGAGTATAAATACGCTGTGGTGCCGGATTCGTGACGGCCATCACAGGGCAACCCGGTACCCACGACAGACGATAACGGCACGGACATGGCGATCCTGGACATCCTGCATTTCCCCGACCCGCGGCTGCGCGAGCGCGCGCGCCCGGTCGACAGCGTGGACGAGGGCATCCGCAGCCTGGTCGACGACATGTTCGAGACCATGTACGCGGCGCCCGGCATCGGCCTGGCGGCCACCCAGGTCAACGTGCACCGGCGGGTGCTGGTGATCGACATCTCGGAAGACAAGAGCGAGCCCCGCGTGTTCATCAACCCCGAGATCCTGGAACGCGAGGGCGTCGAGGAGATGGACGAGGGCTGCCTGTCGGTGCCCGGCATCTACGAGCGGGTGCAGCGCGCCGAGCGCATCCGCGTGCGCGCCCTGGACCGCGACGGCCGGCCCTTCGAGCTGGAGGCCGACGGCCTGCTGGCGGTGTGCATCCAGCACGAGATCGACCACCTCGACGGCAAGCTGTTCGTCGACTACCTGTCGCAGCTCAAGCGCCAGCGCATCCGCAAGAAACTCGAAAAGCAGCAACGCCAGCAGGGCGACAAGCCAGCGTCGAAACAGGCCCAGCCCGTCATCTAGCCAGCACCCACCCCACGCATTTTCCGATTGTTCAGACACGCATGCGCATCGTCTTCGCCGGCACGCCCGAGTTCTCCGTCCCTGTCCTGCAGACGCTGCTTGAGCGCGACCACGAGGTGGTGGCGGTCTACACCCAGCCCGACCGGCCCGCCGGCCGCGGCCGCAGGCTCACCCCGAGCCCGGTCAAGCGGCTGGCGCTGGAACACGCTGTTCCGGTCCACCAGCCGGCCAGTCTCAAATCGTCCGGGGAACAGGCCGTGCTGCGCGAGCTGCAGCCCGACCTCATGGTGGTGGTGGCCTACGGCCTGCTGCTGCCGCAGGCGGTGCTCGACATTCCGCGGCGCGGCTGCGTGAACCTGCACGCCTCGCTGCTGCCGCGCTGGCGCGGCGCGGCGCCCATCCAGCGCGCCATCCTGGCCGGCGACCGCGAGACCGGCGTCTGCCTGATGCAGATGGAGGCCGGCCTGGACACCGGCCCGGTGCTGGCGCGGGTGCGCTGTCCCATCACCGACGAGGATACAGCCGGCAGCCTGCACGACCGCCTCAGCATCCTGTCGGCGCGGCTGCTGGCCGACAACCTGGACGCCCTGGAAGCCGGCACCCTGACACCCGAACCGCAGGACGACAGCCGGGCCACCTACGCCGCCAGGCTGGACAAGAGCGAGGCCCTGCTCGACTGGCGCCGGACGGCCACGGAGCTGGACCGCCAGGTGCGCGCCTTCAATCCCTGGCCGGTGGCGCAGACGCCGTTCGGCGACGGCATGCTGCGGGTGTGGCGGGCGCGGCCGCTCGAGCAGGCGCCGGGCGCGGCGCCCGGTACGGTGGTGGCGGCCGGACGCGAGGGGATCGACGTGGCCTGCGGTGCCGGCCGGCTGCGCCTGTTGGAAGTGCAGGCGCCCGGCCGCAAGCGCATGGCCGTGGCGGATTTCCTCAATGCGCACGACATGGAGGGCGTGGTGCTCGGATGAGCGCTGTCGGTCCCTTGCCTGCCGCGGACGCCCGGCCATGACGGGGCGCCGCGATGCAGCAGACCGGGATCCGCGCGCCCTGGCGGCGCGGCTGGTGACGGCGGTGGCCGCAGAGGGCAGCTCCCTGGCCCGCCTGATCCCCGCCCGGCTGGCGGCGCTGGGCGGGTCGCGCGACCGGGCGCTGGCCCAGGAGCTGACCTACGGCACGCTGCGCTGGTACCTGCGCCTGGAACCCCTGGCCCGGCAGCTTCTGAAGCGCCCCCTCAAGACCCGCGACCGCGACCTGCACGCGTTGCTGCTGGTGGGCCTGTACCAGCTCCTGTATATGGATACGCCGCCCCACGCCGCCATCCACGCCACGGTGGAGGCGGCGCGGGTGCTGGGCAAGGGCTGGGCGGCCGGCCTGGTCAACGGCGTGCTGCGCAACGCCCAGCGTCGTGGCGCAGGGCTGCTGGAGGTGCTGGACGGTGATCCGGCCACACGCTGGGCCCATCCGGCCTGGCTGGTCGAAGCGTTGCGCCGCGACTGGCCGCTGCACTGGCAGGCCGTCCTGGAGGCCGACAATGCCCGCGCGCCCATGTTCCTGCGCGTCAACGTCCGGCGCGGCAGCCGCGATGCCTACCGGGAGCGGCTGGCGCAGGCGGGCATCGCCGCCCGCCCGGTGGCGGGCCTGGCGGCCGGCCTGCGCCTGGAACGACCGGTCGCCGTGGATGCGCTGCCGGGGTTCCGGGAGGGGCTGGTGTCGGTACAGGACGCCGCAGCCCAGCGCGCCGCGCCCCTGCTGGCCCCGCGGCGGGGCGAACGGGTGCTGGATGCCTGCGCGGCGCCCGGTGGAAAGACCGCTCATCTGCTGGAATTGGAGCCGAACCTGGCCGAACTGGTTGCGATCGACCGCGAACCGGCCCGCCTGGAGCGGGTGCGTGAGAACCTCGGCCGGCTCGGACTGACGGCCCGCCTGCTGGCCGCCGATGCGGCCGACCCGGCTGCCTGGTGGGACGGGCGCCCCTTCGATCGCATCCTGCTCGATGCGCCCTGCTCGGCCAGCGGCGTGATCCGCCGTCATCCGGATATCAAGCTCCTGCGACGTTGCTCGGATGTCGACCAGTTGGCGGAAACGCAACAAAAATTGTTGAATGCTTTATGGCCCTTGCTGGCGCCAGGCGGTATCCTGTTGTATGTAACCTGCTCGGTGTTGCGCCAGGAGAACAGTGCGCAGCTGGAGCGCTTCCTGGCCACGCAGGCCGATGCCGACAGCCAGGCACTGTCTCCGGGATGGGGGCGGGCAGCGGGTGCGGGGCGCCAGGTCCTGCCCGGCGACGATGGAATGGATGGTTTCTACTTTGCGTGCATGAGCAAGCGTCAATCCTGATACCGGCCCGGGCCCGTCGCCGCCCGCGGCTGCGGCGTGCCTGGCGCACCCTGCTTGCCGGCCTGTTGATGCTGTCGCCCTTCGGCGCCGCCCCGGCCGGCGGGGACACGCCGCCCATCCACGATGTGCGCATCCTGCTGGTCGATGGCGTCTACCGCCTCGGCGCCCGGGTCGAGTTCCGTCTCAACGACACCGTGCGCGAGGCGCTGGAGAACGGTGTGCCGCTGGTGCTGGAACTGCAGATCCAGGTGGTGCGCGAGCGCGAGCTGTTGTGGCCGGAAATCATCGCCGAGCTGCGGCAGCGTTTCTCACTGCGCTACCACGCCCTCAGCCAGCGCTACCTGGTGCGCAATTTCAACACCGGGGTCCTGCAGAGTTTCCGCTTTCTCGACGATGCCCTGCGGGCCATTGGCAATATCTACGACCTGCCCTTGCTGGACGCCAACCTGCTCAAGAGAGACGGCGACTACCGGGTGCGCCTGCGCAGCCAGCTCGATATCGAGTCGCTGCCCTCCCCGATGCGCCTGTGGGCCTACCTGGATTCCGACTGGCGTCTCAACAGTGGCTGGTACGAATGGCCCTTGTCTCCGTAAGACGTTCGAGTCTCGGCATCTGGCCGATGCTGATGCTGTTCGGCATCCTGCTGGTGTCGCTGTCCCTGATGAGCGACGCCACCCACAACAGCGAGCGCTTCGGGCGCATGTATTCCTGGCTGCTGCTGGTCAACGCCCTGGGCCTGATCGTGCTCACCGCCCTGATCGGCACCAACCTGTACTGGCTGGTCAGCCAGTACCGGGCGCGCGCGCCCGGCGCCCTGTTGACGACGCGTCTGGTGATCACCTTCGTGGTGCTGTCGGTGGTGCCGGTCAGCGTGGTGTATTACTTCTCCCTGCAGTTCCTGCAGCGCGGCATCGATTCCTGGTTCGACGTCCAGGTGGAACAGGCGCTGGAGGATTCGCTGGAACTGAGCCGCGGGGCGCTGGACGTGCGCCTCAACAGCCTGCTGCAGCTGACCGAGAAGATCGCCAGCGAGCTGGGCGAGATGACGCCGGCGCTGGTGCCCATGACCCTCTACGACCTGCGGGTGCGCAGCGGCGCGGCCGAGCTGACGGTATTCGGCATGGACGGCCGCATCATCGCGTCGAGCAGCGTCGAGGCCGCCGACATCATCCCCAGTCCGCCGTCCGGCGAGGTCATGATGGCGCTGTCGCAGGGACGGTCCTACGTGGCGCTGGACCCGGTCGGCGAGTCCGGCCTGCAGGTGCGGGCGGTGGTGCCCATCCTGTCCTCCAAGCCGGGTGCCGAGCCCTATACCCTGCAGGCCCTCTACGACGTGCCCGGCCGGCTCAGCGGGCTGGCCGACAACGTGCAGTCGCAGATCGCCCGCTACAAGGAACTCACCTACCTGCGCACGCCGCTGAAATACAGCTACATCCTGACATTGTCGCTGGTGCTGGTGCTGAGCCTGTTGTCGGCGGTGTGGGCGGCCTTCTATTCGGCGCGGCGGCTGGTGGCGCCCATCGGCGTACTGGCCGACGGCACCCGCGCCGTCGCCGAGGGCGACTACAGCAAGCGCCTGCCGGTGACCAGCGAGGACGAGCTGGGCTTCCTGGTGCGCTCCTTCAACGACATGACGCGGCGCCTGTCGCGCGCCCGCGACCAGGCGCGCGACAGCCAGCAGCAGGTGGAGAGCCAGCGCACCTACCTGGAGACGGTGCTGGGCAGCCTGTCCTCGGGCGTGCTCACCATCGACGGTGACGGCCGGCTGCGCACCGTGAACGAGGCCGCCAGCCACATCCTCGGCATCGATCTCGGCAGCCGGCTTGGTCAGCGCCTCGACGACCTGGTCGGCGACCACCCGCTGCTCGAACCGCTGGTGAAGCTGGTGGACGAGCGCCGCGAGGCCGGCCAGACCGAGTGGCAGGCGCAGATCGAACTCGCCCACAGCGCCGGCCGACGGGTGCTGATGTGCCGCGGCACCTCCCTGCCGGTGGACGAGCGCATGCAGGGCGGGCTGGTGCTGGTGTTCGACGACGTCACCGACCTGATCCGCGCCCAGCGCGACGCCGCCTGGGGTGAGGTGGCGCGGCGCCTGGCCCACGAGATCAAGAACCCCCTGACGCCCATCCAGTTGTCGGCCGAGCGCCTGCGTCACAAGTACCTGCGCAAGATGGACCCGGCCGACGCCGAGGTGCTGGACCGCGCCACCCATACCATCGTGCAGCAGGTCGAGTCGCTCAAGGAAATGGTCAATGCCTTCAGCGAGTACGCCAGGGCGCCGCGGCTGGAACGGCGGCCGCTGGCGCTGCACGATCTGATCCAGGAGGTCATGGACCTGTACCGCGGCAGCGGGGTGGACATTCGTCTGCAGCTGGCGCGGCCGGAGCCGCGCATCGAGGCCGACGCCGGGCGTCTGCGCCAGCTGCTGCACAACCTGGTGAAGAATGCGCTGGAGGCGTTGCACGACAACCCGGACGGCCGGCTGCTGGTGGAGACGCGCTGGTCCATGGAGGCCGGCGAGCGCTGCATCGACCTGTGTTTCGAGGACAACGGCGGCGGCTTCCCGCCCGATGTGGTGGAGCACCTGTTCGAACCCTATGTGACCACCAAGGCGCGCGGCACCGGCCTGGGCCTGGCCATCGTCAACAAGATCGTCGAGGAACACCACGGACGCATCCGCGCTTTCAATACCGAGGCGGGACATGCGCGCATCGAGATACGTTTTCCCGCCCGGCCCCGGCGCGAGCCGGACGATGTGCCATTATCGGATTGAAGGGTACTGGTCTATAATGGCCGCCGACCCCCTACACGAAGCGCGAGGCAGACACAGACCGTCATGAGTTCCGGCCACATACTGGTGGTGGACGACGAACCCGATATCCGCAACCTGGTCAAGGAGATCCTCGAGGAAGAGGGGTACGAGGTCTCGGTGGCCGACAGCGGTGAAGCGGCACGCCGTGCGCGCCGCGCGCGGCGTCCCGATCTCATCCTGCTCGACATCTGGATGGACGACGTGGACGGCATCACCCTGCTGCGCGAGTGGTCCGAGGGCGGCAGGCTGCAGTGCCCGGTCATCGTCATGTCCGGTCACGGCACGGTCGAGACCGCGGTCGAGGCCACCCGCCTGGGCGCCTACGACTTCATCGAGAAGCCCATTTCGCTGGCCAAGCTGCTGCTGACGGTGAGCCGCGCCCTGGAGGCCGACAAGCTCGCCCAGGAGAATCTCGGCCTGCGCCGCCACCTGCAGCCGGTCTCCGAACCCACCGGCAAGAGCGAGGTCATGCAGGCGCTGCGCGACCAGGCGCGGCGCATCGCCCAGCACAACACCTGGGTGCTGATCAGCGGCGAACCGGGCGCCGGCAAGGAGATCGTGGCGCGCTACATCCACGCCCAGAGCCCGCTGCGCGACCGGCCGTTCGTGGAAGTGGCGGTCGGCTCCATGTCGCCGGAGAATTCGGCGGTGGAACTGTTCGGCAGCGAGGAAGGCGAGCGCATCCACTACGGCCGCCTGGAACAGGCCAACAGCGGCACACTGTATCTGGGCAACATCACCGACATGGACCTGCAGACCCAGTCGCGCCTGCTGAGCGTGTTCCAGACCCATTCCTTCCTGCGCATGGGCGGCACCGAGCCGGTGCCCGTCGACATCCGCGTCATCGCCACCACCTCGCGCGACCTGGAGCAGGAAGTGCGCGAGGGCCGCTTCCGCGAGGACCTGTACTACCACCTCAACGTGGTGCCGCTGCTGGTGCCGCCACTGCGCGAGCACAGCGAAGACGTGCCGGAGCTGCTCAATTACTACGTCGACCGTTTCGTGATGCAGGAGAACCTGCCCTACCGCGAGTTCAGCACCGCCGCCCAGAACCGGCTGCGCAACTACCGCTGGCCGGGCAACATCCGCGAACTCAAGAACCTCGTGCAGCGCCTGCTCATCCTCGGCACCGGTCCGGTGATCGAGGTCGACGAGGTCGAGGCCGCCATCCAGACCGTGCAGCCGCAGCCGGTGGAGACCGGCGCCACCCTGGTGCCGCTGGATATGCCGCTGCGCGAGGCGCGCGAGCATTTCGAGAAGCAGTATCTCGAACACCAGCTGGCGGAAGTGGGCGGCAGCGTCGGCAAGCTGGCCAAGCGGGTGGGCATGGAGCGCACCCACCTGTACCGCAAGCTGCGCGGCCTGGGTATCGATTTCAGGAAGGGCGGCGAGTAGACATTCGATGAATCGGCAGCCGGCAGGGCGACACACCGCCACGGGATACGCTGTGAGTATCCCCCTGTACGCTCGTCGCCCGCATCCCCGTGGCCGACGGTCCCGTGGCGGCGTGTCGCCCTGCCGCCCGCCCCTGCGATTGCCCGCCCCATGAAAATCATCATCCTCGGCGCCGGACAGGTGGGTTCCTCGGTGGCGCAGAACCTGGCCAGCGAAGCAAACGACATCACCGTCGTCGACACCAAGCAGGAAGTGCTGCAGGATCTGCAGGACCGCATCGACATCCGCACCGTGGCGGGTACGGCATCACACCCGGAGATCCTGACCGCGGCCGGCGCCGAGGACGCCGACATGATCCTGGCCGTCACCAACAGCGACGAGATCAACATGGTCGCCTGCCAGGTCGCCTACACCCTCTTCCACACCCCCATCAAGATCGCCCGCGTGCGGGCGCCGGAATACCTCAACTACCCCAAGCTGTTCTCGCAGGAAGCCCTGCCCATCGACGTGCTGATCAGCCCCGAGAAGCTGGTCACGGAATACATCGAGCGTCTCATTGAGCACCCGGGCGCCCTGCAGGTACTGGACTTCGCCGGCGGCCGTGTGCAGCTGGTGGCCGTGCGCGCCGTCGAGGGCGGGCCGCTGGTGGGCCACGAACTGCGCGAGCTGCGCGAGCACATGCCCGGCGTCGAGGCCCGGGTGGCGGCCATCTTCCGGCGCGGCAACGCCATCCTCCCGGAAGGCGACACCGTCATCGAGGCCGACGACGAAGTCTTCTTCGTGGCCGCGCGCAAGGACATCCGTGCCATGACCAGCGAGCTGCGGCGCCTGGAGAAGCCGGTGCGGCGCGTGATGATCGCCGGCGGCGGCAACATCGGCCTGCGGCTGGCCGAGGCCATCGAGGACCGCTACCAGGTCAAGCTCATCGAATGCAGCGCGGACACGGCGCGGCGCCTCTCGGAACGCCTGGACAAGAGCATCGTGCTGCTCGGCGACGCCGCCGACGAAGAACTGCTGCTGGAAGAGAACATCGAGAACACCGACGTGTTCTGCGCACTCACCAACGACGAGGAGGCCAACATCCTGTCCTCCATGCTGGCCAAGCGCCTGGGCGCGCGCAAGGTCATGTCGCTCATCAACCGGGCTTCCTATGTCGACCTGGTGCAGAGCGAGGCCATCGACATCGCCATTTCGCCGCAGCAGGCCACCATCGGCAGCCTGCTCACCCACGTGCGGCGCGGCGACGTGGTGGTGGTGCATTCGCTGCGGCGCGGCGCCGCCGAGGCCATCGAGGCGGTGGCACACGGCGACAGCACCACCTCGAAGGTGGTGGGCCGCACCATCGACGAAATCCGCCTGCCGCCCGGCACCACCATCGGCGCGGTGGTGCGCGGCGACCAGGTCATCATCGCCCACCACGATACGGTGATCCAGCCGGACGACCACGTGGTCCTGTTTCTGGTCGACAAGCGCCACATCGCCGACGTGGAACACCTGTTCCAGGTGGGCGTGACCTTTTTCTGAATGCACTTCAGCTCCATTCAACGCATCCTCGGCCTGCTGCTGATGGTGGCCAGCACCATCATGCTGCCGCCACTGGCGATCGCGCTGGTGCTTGGCGAGGGCGTCGAACACGCCTTCCTGATGGCCTTCGGCGGCGTCCTGCTGGCCGGCCTGTTGTGCTGGCTGCCGGTGCGCCGGCAGCGCCGCGAGCTGCGCATCCGCGACGGCTTCCTGGTGGTGGTGCTGTTCTGGACCGTGCTGGCGCTGGTGGGCGCCGTGCCCTTCGTGGTGGCCGACCAGCCGCACATGCCCTTCACCGATGCGTTCTTCGAATCGATGTCGGGCCTGACCACTACCGGCGCCACCGTCATCACCGGCATCGACCGCCTGCCGCGCTCCGTCCAGTTCTACCGCCAGGAGCTGCAGTGGCTGGGCGGCATGGGCATCATCGTGCTGGCGGTGGCCGTGCTGCCCATGCTGGGCATCGGCGGCATGCAGCTGTACCGCGCCGAGACGCCCGGCCCCATGAAGGACAACAAGCTCACGCCGCGCATCACCGAGACGGCCAAGGCACTGTGGTACATCTACCTTGGGCTGACGGTCGCCTGCGCGGCGTCCTACTGGTTCGTCGGCATGGATCCCTTCGATGCCGTGGCGCACAGCTTCTCGACCGTCGCCATCGGCGGCTTCTCCACCCACGATCTCAGCATCGGCTATTTCCAGAGCCCGGCCATCGAGCTGGTGGCGGTGGTGTTCATGCTGCTGGCCGGCGTCAACTTCTCCCTGCATTTCGTCGCCTGGCGCAAGACCAGCCCGCTGAGCTATTTCCGGGACCCCGAGTTTCGCGCCTACATCACGGTGCTGTCGCTGGCGGCCGTGGTGGCCGTCGTCTACCTGTACCGCAGCGGCACCTTCCCGGTGCTCGGCGACGCCATCCATCACGGCGTGTTCCAGGCCGTGTCGATCGGCACCACCACCGGTTTCACCACGGCCGCCTATTTCCACTGGCCGGGTTTCCTGCCGGTCATGCTGCTGTTCACCAGTTTCATCGGCGGCTGCGCGGGGTCCACCGGCGGCGGCATGAAGGTGATTCGTTTCCTGTTGCTGTTCAAGCAGGGGCTGCGCGAGATCATGCGGCTGGTGCATCCCAATGCCCAGATCCCGGTCAAGATCGGCAACAAGGCCATGCCGGAACGCGTGGTGGAGGCGGTGTGGGGCTTCTTCGCCATTTACGTCGGTTGCTTTGCGGTCATGATGCTGGCGCTGCTGGCCACGGGCCTCGACCAGGTGACGGCCTTTTCCGCCGTGGCCGCCTGCCTCAACAACCTGGGCCCCGGGCTGGGCGAAGTGGGCTACCATTACAGTGACATCAACGATGTATCGAAATGGGTGCTGAGCTTTGCCATGCTGCTGGGACGGCTGGAGATCTTCACCTTGCTGGTGTTGCTGACACCGGCCTTCTGGCGGCGCTGATGCGCTTTCCAGATCTGCCCGGCTGGGTCGCCTGGGTGGCCCAGGATGCCGACGGTGTCTGGTGGGGCTACGAGGCCGAACCGCACCAGCACGCGCGCGGCTGGTACGAGAACGAGGTCGGCCGCTGCGTGCGCCTGG
>JALSRI010000078.1 GCA_026984835.1 Thiohalobacter sp.
TGGCCATCGCCCCGTGGTGTGCTTCGTCGATCTTCATCTGTTCCAGAATGGCGCGGCTTTTTCCGTCCGCCTCCGGCAGGCGCTGGAGATGATCTTCCAGGTGGGCGATGACCTGCTTCTCGGTCTCGGCCACGAAGCCCAGGCTCCACTTGTCGCCGATGGCGCCGGCGGTGGCGCCGATCAGGAACGAGCCCAGGTACCAGGCCGGGTTGAGGCGGCTGGTGTGGCTGCCCAGTTCGTCGAGGCGCTGCTCGCACCATTCCAGGTGGTCGTTCTCCTCGCGCGCCGCCTGTTCCATGCGTTCACGCACGCTCTCCAGGCGTGCCGTCAGCGCCTGCCCCTGGTAGAGCGCCTGGGCCGACACCTCGCCGGCGTGGTTGACGCGCATGAGGCGCGCCGACTCGGTCTTCTCGGCCGCCGTCAGTTCTGCCTCCCCGTGGCTGTCGGCCGGGTTGGGCCGGCCGGTCACCAGCGGCCGCCCGGCCAGGGTGCGCACGGCCTGGTCCAGGTTCATCACCAGGTGGTCGAGTGGTGTATAGCGGCGATTCGGCATGGCGCCAGTGTACCCCAGGCGCCGCCCGTGGTGTAAGGACGCCGGTATCCGGTCCTGACGAAAAGGCGCGAAGACCGCCACGGCGAAATGCAACCGGAACCTTTGCGCCCCTTTGCGTTCTTTGCGTCTTCGCGGTGGGTTTTTACGACGACCGCCCTCACCCGGGCCGCCCGGTGGGGTGGCGCGTGATCAGGGTGATCGCGGAGTCATCTGCCGCGCCAGCAGCACCACCGGGTGCACCACCTCGGTCTGCCAGCCGCGTTCCGCGGCGCCCGCCGCCAGTTGCAGCGCACAGCCGGGGTTGGTGGTCACCACCAGCGGCGGCGCCGTGACGCCGGCCAGCGTCTCGTCCAGCAGCCGGTCCGACATGTCCGGCTGGCCCAGGAAATAGCTCCCGGCGCCGCCGCAGCAGCCGCCTGCCGGGTTCAGGGCCTTCAGCCGGATGTCCGGAATGGCCTGCAGCACCCGCCAGACGCTGTCACTGTCCCCGAGCAGGTTGCGCTGGCTGCACGGCAGGTGCACCCAGACTTCCTGTGCCAGCGGCCGCAGCGCCAGCGCCTGCAGGCGGTCTCCCTCGCACAGGAACCGCAGGATGTCGGTGACGCGCCCGGCCAGTGCGTCACCGCCATCCGCAGCCGCCTGCGGATCGGCGTCGAGCAACTGCGCGGTGCAGGCGCTGGCGGTGCCGATGACGGGGCCCTCCGAGCCGGCGAAGGCGCGGGCGTTGGCCCGGGCCAGCCGCCGGGCGCCGTCCCGGTCGCCGTTGTGCCGGTGCAGGGCGCCGCAGCAGCCCTGGCCGGCCGGCACCCCGACCCGGCAACCCAGCCGCTCCAGCACCGCGACGCTGGCATCCAGGGTGTCGCTGTCCAGCAGCGGCGCCACGCAGCCGGTGAACAGTTGCACGCTGTCGCCGTCACCCGCCGCTGCCGGCGGTGGCGCGAACCGCCGCGGCGTGCGCGCCAGGGCCCGGTCCAGCCGGGCCGCCGTGCCCCGCAGCGCTCCGCTGCGGCGCAGCAGCCGCTGCAGTCCGCCTCGCCGGTACAACCGCAGCAGTCCGGCCAGCACCCGCCGGCCGCCGGCGCCGGCGGCCACCAGCCCCAGCCCGAGGCGGCGCGCCAGCCGCCCGGCCGGTGTCCGCCGCCGCCGCGCCTCCAGGGTGTCGCGCGCCGCGTCCATGAGGCCGACGAATTCCACCTTCGAAGGGCACATGGCCTGGCAGGCGCCGCACTGCAGGCAGCGGTCGATGTGGGTCAGCAGTCCCGGCGAACACAGGGACTCGTCCTGCAGCAGCGCCTGGATCAGGGTGACGCGGCCGCGCGGCGAATCGGCCTCGTTGCCGCTGAGGCGGAAGGTCGGGCAGGCGGGCAGGCACAGGCCGCACTTGACGCAGCGGCTGGCGGCTTGGAGCGGGTTCATTGGGGGGATTGTACGGATTTGCGGGTATAATCGCCGGTCGTTTCCACACCGTCGCCGGGGGTCCCATGTCCTACTACGAGCGCCACGCCTTCTTCTGCACCAACCTGCGCGAGGACGGCCGCCCCTGTTGCCAGCGCTTCGGCGCCCGGGACCTGCGCGACTACGCCAAGCAGCGCTGCAAGGAACTCGGCATCAGCGGTCCCGGCAAGGTGCGCGTCAACAGCGCCGGCTGCCTCGACCGCTGCGCCGAGGGGCCGGTGCTGGTGGTCTATCCCGAGGGCACCTGGTACAGCTATGTGGACCGGGAGGATATCGACGAAATCATCGAAGAGCACCTGCTCAACGGCCGGGTGGTGGAGCGGCTCGAAATCTGAGCCGGGCCGCCGGCCGGCGGGTGGCCCAATCAATATATAATAAAAACAATGTATTATTCGGTATTTTCCCGCCCCGGCAGGCGCCCGGATTTTTTTCCTCCAAAGGCTTGACAAGTAATCAGGCATATTAGAAAATACTTATCAACTGATCGGGCAGCCCCCAACTCATACTGTCCGGTCAGTCTCCTCCAATCCTCCTTTGGTGGTTTTTAGGCGCGACTCCCCCAGTCGCGCTTTTTTTTGCCTTTTTGATGGGGGTCGGGTCTTGCATCGTGCACAGGTGCGCGATGCAAGACCTGACCCCTTCCCTCACTTGAACCCGTTCTCGCCATTCTGTACTATTCCCGCTCTTTACGTAGCCCGAAAGCGTTTGGAGCGAATTCCGATGAAAACCTTCAGTGCAAAAGAGCACGAAGTCCGGCGTGACTGGTTTCTGATCGACGCCAGCGGCAAGACCCTGGGGCGGCTGGCCAGCGAGATCGCGCGCCGCCTGCGCGGCAAGCACAAGCCGGAGTACACGCCGCACGTGGACACCGGCGACTACATCGTGGTGGTCAACGCCGACAAGATCCGCGTCACCGGCCGCAAGGCGACCGACAAGATGTACCATCACCACACGGGTTACATCGGCAACCTGAAGTCCATCAGCTTCGAGAAGCTGCAGCAGAAGGCCCCGGGCCGGGTGCTGGAGCTGGCCGTCAAGGGCATGCTGCCCAAGAATCCGCTGGGCCGCGCCATGTACCGCAAGCTGAAGATCTACGCGGGCAGCGAGCACAAGCACGCGGCACAGCAGCCGAAACCCCTGGAAATCTGAGCAAGCCAAGGCATAGAAAACGATGAGCGAAACCTATTACGCAACCGGTCGCCGCAAGAGTTCCACGGCGCGCGTGTTCCTGAGCCAGGGTTCGGGCAACATCACTGTCAACAAGCGTCCCCTGGACCAGTACTTCGGCCGCCCGACGGCGCGCATGATCGTGCGCCAGGCGCTGGAGCGGGTGGACCTGGCCGACAAGTTCGACGTCAACGTCTCCGTCAAGGGCGGCGGCACCACCGGCCAGGCCGGCGCCATCCGTCACGGCATCACCCGTGCCCTGCTGAAATACGACGAGGAACTGCGCAAGCCGCTGCGCGCCGCCGGTTTCGTGACCCGCGACGCCCGCGAGGTGGAGCGCAAGAAGGTCGGCCTGCACAAGGCCCGTCGCGCGCCCCAGTTCAGCAAGCGCTGAGGCGGCAGCCGGATCGGCCGCCGCCGGCGGCTTGATCCTGTGGTGCAAGACGGTATCCTTGTCACCACTCTTGGGGGATCGTCTAGCGGCAGGACTGCGGACTCTGACTCCGCCAACCCAGGTTCGAATCCTGGTCCCCCAGCCAT
>JALSRI010000079.1 GCA_026984835.1 Thiohalobacter sp.
GCGGCGTCGTCCACTGGACACACCATGACCCGGCCGGCCGCCACCCGGACGGCTGGTTGCGGCACAAGGGCCGCATCTACCAGTAGGCGCGCCATCACCGGCGGGCTGCGCCTTGATCCGGTGCCTCAGGTTCGCCCGGAATGAGGCTTTGCCACCGTCAGGCCTGGTATCAACACGGCATACCGGGTTGCCGGGTTGATAACCCCCGGCCACCTGCCCCGTTAGCCAGCAGGTACCCGAGAACAACGAGGAATCCGTCATGCGTACCCCGATTGCAAAACCCCTTGCCCTGACCGCGGCCTTCCTGCTTTCCCTGGCTTCGGGTGGCCCGGTGCTGGCGGGCGGCGGCCACCACGGTCCGGCCTGTGGCCACGGCGGGTACTGGCGCCACCACGACCATGGCCACTACCGCTACGATTACGGCCATCGCGAGCCTCATCATCACCGGCATCACGGCCGGGACAGATTGCTGCTGGGGCTGCTGGTCGGCGGTGTGGTCGGTTATGCCATTGCCCAGCCGGCGCCCCCGTACCGCTACCGTCGCCATGACAGCTATCCCGCCGCAGCGGCGGCCCCGCGTTCTGATGACGCGGCCTACCGGTCCCGGCCGGCGGCCACCGCCTCGACCTGCCTGCAGGAACGCGAATACCAGACCCGGGTGATGGTCGGGGGGCGCGAAGTGGAGGCCTACGGCACGGCCTGCCTGCAGCCGGACGGTTCCTGGCGGCGCGGGCCGGCGCAGCCGGTGACCTACTGAACCCGGGTCCGGGTTTCGTCCGCCGCCGTTGGTCCGCTCAGCGGCTTTGGGCGTCGATTGCGCGGCCGCGGCGCTGGAAGGCGTCCATGATCACCTTCTCCGTGGTTTCGGCCTTCTCCAGCGCGTGCACCTGGCCGCTGAAGACATTGTCGCCCGGCACCCGGCTGCCGGTCGGCCCGGCGGCCTCCTTGTGGTCGTCCGAGCAGGCGAGCTGGAACAGGACGGCGAGAACCAGCAGGGTGAGGGCGATGGGGCGCACGTGGTCCCTCCTCAGGCCGGCAGGAAGTCGATGGGGTAGGTGATGGTCACCGCCTCGACCGGCTTGGCGCCGAAGTTGAACATCTTGACGCGCTGGATGAGCTTGCGCTCCAGCCGCGGCGAGGCCAGTTCGCTGGACACCAGTTCGATCTTCGTCACCTTGCCGCTGGGCGCGATGGTCAGGCGGATCACCAGCTTGCCCTGCAGCGAGGGATCCTTGCGCAGGGCCCGGTTGTAGAGGCTGTAGATGGCGCTCTTGTTGCGGTCGAACACGATCTGGATTTCCTCGATGCTGCGCGAGGCGCCGCGCTGGCTGCGCTTGCTGCGCCTGGCCGCGTCCGGCGCCACCGGGCTGGACACCCGGGTCGCGGTGCGCGAGGCGAGCCGGGTCGAGCCGGTGTCGCGGCTCAGCGCGGCGGTGTTGATGCCGCCGCTGGTGCCGCCCACTTTCGAGGTGATGAGCGCCCGCTCGGTGCGCCTGGCCTTGGCGCCGCTGTTGCTCAGGCGGGTGGCGCCCTTGAGTTCGTCGACCGACTGGTCGCGCAGGTCGGCCAGGGCGTCCTGCATGGCCAGCAGGCCGGCGGTGGCAGCCTTCTTGCGCGCCTGCGCGGTACGGTCGACCTTGGGTTTCTGCTTCGGCTTCTTCGCCACCCGGGTCGGTTTCTTCTTCTTGACCGTTTTCTTCTTGACCACTTCTTTCGGCTTGGGTTTTCTCTTCACCACCTTCGGCGGTTTGGGCTGGGTCTTCTTCTCGAAGATCAGCTTGGCGACGCGCGGCGGCAGCTCGATCTGCTGCTCGACCGGTTTCTTGAACACCGGCAGGTAGGGAATGGCGATGCCGAGGGCGATGGTGAAGACCAGCACGCTGACCAGGACGCGCCGGAAGCGCCGCTCCTCGTCGGCGGAGACGGTCCAGGCCAGTGTCAGTGAATGTGAATAGACCATGAGGCTAGCTTTCCTGGATCGGCTTTTGCATGACGGCCAGCGAGATCTTGCCGTAGCCCGCGTCGGTGCAGGTGGCCATGACCTTCTTCAGCAGCCGGTAGGGAATGGTCTTGTTGCCCATGATGGTGACCTCGGGCACGGGCGCCCTGGCGCCGGCGACGGTCGCCAGCATCATGCGCCTGTGCTGGTTCTCCAGCGCCGACTTGAGCATGGGGATGACCAGGTTTCCCTTGCGTTCGACGTCCTCGACGCGCGCCACGCGGCTGCCCTGGACCAGGATGTCGCGGTCCGTCACCATCACGACCACGTTCTGGCGCGGCTTCTGTTCGGCGATGGACTCGGGCAGCTGCACGCTCCTGGTGCTGGGCAGGACCTCGCCGTCACCGGTGTTCACCAGGAGGAAGAACACCAGGATGGTGAAGATGTCCATCAGCGACACCAGGTTGAACGCCGGTGTGCGCTTGTGGCGCTTGTGGTTGCGTTCCATGCGCCGGGCGCGGCGGGACTGTTTCATGCTTACTTGCTCCTTTCCGCCGTGCGCAGCTTGCCCGGCGGGGCGTCGCCAATCGATATGGCGGGGAACAGCTCGGCCATGACCGCCTCACCGTCCGCCGGCTTCACGCGCGCCACGCGCAGGGTGTCCATCAGCTCGACCAGGCGCTCGTAGGGGATGTCTTTTTCCAGCAGCAGGGTGATGTCCTGCTTGTCGGGGTAGCGCGCCTTGATCTGGCGCAGCAGTGCCTGGACTTGCTTCAGGTCGCTGCCGTCGCTGCTGGCGGCGACCACCTTGAGCAGGCCGCGCTGGCGGTCGCCCACCTCGATGACGTCGCGGCGCACGATCACTTCCAGCTCCAGCGCCGGCTTGTCCTGTTTCGCCTGGCCCGGGCCGGCCGCGGTCGGCAGGTTGAGATCCAGCACGGTGATGCGCGAGAACACCGCCGTGATCAGCAGGAACGGCACCAGGATGACCATCAGGTTCATGAAGGCCGTGATGTTCACCTCGCCGGGTTCGGAGAGGTGCTTCTTGCGCCAGCGACGTCGCATCAGGCGGAGGCTCCGCTGTGCTTCTCGGTGAGAATGTTGAGGAACTTCACCGACGCCATTTCCAGGCTGTCGACCAGTTCGGTGGTCTTGGTCTGCAGCACGGTGTAGACCAGCAGCAGCGGGATGGCCGCCATCAGGCCGAAGGCGGTAGTGTTCATGGCCACCGAGATACTGGCGGACAGCATGTCGGCCTTGTCGGCCGGGTTGGCGTTGGCCACCGCGGTGAAGGCCTGGATGAGGCCGATGATGGTGCCCAGCAGCCCCAGCAGGGTGGCGATGTTGGCGAAGGTGGCCAGGTAGTGGGTGCGTTTCTCCAGCCGCGGCACCGTCTCCATCAGGCCTTCCTCCATGGCCACTTCCACGTCGTCGCGGCGGCGCGCGGCGTCGGCCCGGTCCAGGCCGTAGCGCAGGATGCGGCTCAGCGCGGCGCGCGATTTCTCGGTCAGGGAGATGGCCTGGCTGTACTTGCCTTCCATCAGCAGCGGCATGACCTGCTTCCAGATGCGCTGGTTGGTGGCGCGTGCGGCGGTCAGGTAGATCCAGCGTTCGATGGCGATCGCCAGCCCCAGTGCCAGTACCACCACGATGGGGTACATGAACAGGCCTCCGGCCTGGAAGAACTCAACAACGCTCGAGTAGATGTCCATGGTGTGCTCCTGGTATCAGACCTACAGTGTGTCGGGACCCTTTCCCGTGCCTTTAGTCA
>JALSRI010000080.1 GCA_026984835.1 Thiohalobacter sp.
GTCTACCTGATCATGACCGGCGGCCAGGTGGCCCTGTCGCTGGGCGGCCAGACCGACGGCCAGGGCAACACCGCCCCCGAGGCCATCCGCCGCCTGCCCGCCGACCGCCCGCCGCTGAAGGTGATCCGCGCCAGCGACGCCGAACAGGCCGCCCACGAAGCGCGCCTGGCCGCCATCGCCGAGGCCTGCGGCGGCCCCCCCCTCTGGACGCGCAGCACCGACGATTGAGTACCCCCCTGTAGGAGCGGGCTCGCCCGCGATCCCCGGCGCAGCCGGGGCAACAGCCGGTCCAGCGGCCGCCGGGATCGCGGGCGAGCCCGCTCCTACAGGGGAAAATGCCTCTCTTGTTTTGTCGGGATTCCTGATTTTTTGTCGGTGGGCTTTACATCTCGGGCGCGCCGGTCAGGCCGCTCTCACCCTGTAATTTGCCTGATAAACAGGGGTATAGCCTTTCCCTTGGCCGCTGGAGCGAATGTTGCTTGATCCATCAGGATACGCAGGATGCAACAAGAACAGGGCACAGCCCGGGGAGGAGATTCATGTCCATGGCAAGTACCGTGGGGAGGGCCGCCGCCATCGGCCTGGTCTGTGTCCAGGGCCTGCTGTCCGGCTGCGGCGGCGGCAGCGAAGGCGGCGGCAGCGCCGCGGCGCCGGCCGGCGGTTCCTCGGTCGTGTCGGCCCAGCAGTTCGTGCCTTCCGGTCCGTCGGGTTTCGTCACCTTCGAGAGCGGGCAGGTCAGGCCGCTGGCGCTGTCGGCCGACGGCAAACGGCTGTACGCGGTCAATACGCCCGACGGCCGCCTCGAAATCTTCACCGTCACCGCGACCTCGCTGATCCATACGGCCTCGGTGCCGGTGGGCATGGAGCCGGTGGCGGTCGCGGAGCGTGATGCCTCGGAAGTGTGGGTGGTCAACCACTTGTCGGATTCGGTCAGCATCGTGGATGTGTCGGCCGCGCAGCCGCGGGTGACCGGCACGCTGCTGGTGGGCGACGAACCGCGCGACATCGTGTTCGCGGGAACCGGCGGCACGCGGCGCGCCTTCATCACCACCGCGCACCGCGGGCAGAACAGTCCCTACAGCCCGACGCTGATGCCCGCCGATCCGGGCCAGGTCACCACGCCGGGCATCGGCCGCGCCGACGTCTGGGTGTTCGACGCCGCCAGCCCGGGGGCGGCGGCGGGCGGCACACCGCTCACCGTGTTGACCCATTTCACCGACACGCCGCGGGCGCTGACGGTGTCGCCGGACGGCCGTTTCGTGTACGTGGCCGGCTTCCAGACCGGCAACCGCACCACGGTGGTGCCCGAGGGTGCGGTGTGCGACGGTGGCGCGACGGCGCCTCCCTGCCACCCCGGCGGCGGTCCGCTGACGGCGCCGGGCGGCCTGCCCGCGCCCAACAGCAACACCCAGGGAGTGGCGGCGCCGGAGACAGGTCTCATCGTCAAGTTCGATGCGGCCAGCGGCCAGTGGCGCGACGAACTCGGCCGTGACTGGAGTAACCAGGTACTGTTCAACCTGCCCGACCGGGACGTGTTCATGGTGGACGCCGACGCCAACCCGCCGGTGGAGACGGGCGCGCCCTTCAGCGGCGTGGGCACCGTGCTGTTCAACATGGTGACCAACCCGGTGTCGGGCAAGGTCTATGTCAGCAACACCGAGGCCCGCAACGAGGTGCGCTTCGAGGGTATGCGCACCCAGACCACGAACACGACCATGGTGGGGCACGCCCACGAGGCGCGCATCAGCGTGCTCGATGCGGCCTCCGCCACCAGTCCCGTGCTGTCCCGGCATCTCAACAAGCACATCGACTACAGCATCGTGCCGGCGCCGGCGGGCACGGCCGACAAGAGCCTGGCCACGCCCATGGGCATGGCGGTCAGCAGCGACGGCGGCACCCTGTACGTGGCGGCATTCGGCTCGTCGAAGGTCGGCGTGTTCTCCACCTCGCAACTGGAAGCGGACACCTTCGTGCCCAGCGCCGCCAGCCATATCGTCGTCAGCGGCGGCGGCCCCAGCGGCCTGGCGCTGGACGAGGCCAGGAACCGCCTCTACGTCTTCACCCGTTTCGACAACGCCGTCTCCGTCGTCGATCTGGCGGCCGGCGCGGAGGTGCGCCACTACAGCCTGCACAATCCCGAGCCGGCGTCCGTGGTCAACGGCAGGCCGTTCCTGTACGACGCCCGCCTGACCTCCAGCAATGGCGAGGCGTCCTGTGCGGGTTGCCACGTGTTCGCCGATTTCGACAGCCTGGCCTGGGACCTGGGCGACCCGGAAGGCGTGATCCTCTCCAACCCGAACCCGAACGGCCCGGTCCCGGCCAACAGCACCACCTACCATTCCATGAAGGGGCCCATGACCACGCAGTCGTTGCGCGGCCTGGCCGCCCACGGCCCCATGCACTGGCGCGGCGACCGCACGGCGGGCCGGAATGGCGGTGATCCGCTGGACGAGGCAGGCGCCTTCAAGGAGTTCAACGTCGCCTTCGCCAGCCTGCTGGGGCGCAGCGGGCCGCTGAGCACGGCCGAGATGGACGCCTTCACCAACTTCATCCTGCAGGTGACCTATCCGCCCAACCCCAACCGGCCGCTGGACAACGTGCTGACGCCCAGCCAGCAGCGGGGTTCGGATTTCTTTTTCAACAACATCTCCACCGCCACCGTGCTGACCTGCAACGCCTGTCACACCATCGACCCGGCCAACGGCCTGTTCGGCAGCAGCGGCCTGATGAGTTTCGAACTGGAGACGCAGGACTTCAAGATCCCGCACCTGCGCAACATGTACCAGAAGGTCGGCATGTTCGGCATGCCGCTGCACGACGGTGCCATCGCGCCGGGCGACAGCATACCCACCGGCGACCAGATACGCGGCTTCGGGTTCGTGCACGACGGCGCCGTCGACACCCTGTTCCGCTTCCACGGCACCTTGCAGTTCAATTTCCCCGGTGGCGACAGCCAGCGCCGCGACGTCGAGCAGTTCATGCACGCGATGGACAGCAACCTGCGGCCCATCGTCGGTCAGCAGGTCACGCTCACGTCCGCCAGCGGCGGTGCGGTCACCGCCCGTATCCAGCTCATGGCCGCGCAGATGGATGCCGGCAACGCCGACGTGATCGTCAAGGGCAACATCGGCGGCGTGCCGCGCGGCTGGGCGCGGTTGGCCGACGGCAGCTACCAGAGCGACCGGGCCGCGGAGGCCCCGATCGCGGAGAGCGCGCTGCTGGCCCTGGCCCAGACGGCGGGACAGGAACTGACCTTCACCGCGGTGCCGCCCGGTTCCGGGGTGCGCGCCGGCATAGACCGCGACAACGACCTGGTGCTGGACGCCGACGACAACTGTCCCATGGTGGCCAATGCCGACCAGGCGGATGCCAACGGGGATGGCGTGGGCGACGCCTGCCCGCTGCCCTGCGAGGCGGATTTCGACAACGACGGTGATGTCGATGGCACCGACGCCTCGGCATTCGGGGCCGATTTCGGGCGCCTGGACTGCGGCTTGGCCTCGTGCGTGGCCGATTTCGACGTGGATGGTGACGTGGACGGCCAGGATGCGGCGGTGTTCGCCGCGGACTTCGGCCGGCTGGACTGCCCCGTAAACTGAGCAAACTGATTTCGATGGAGGATACAAGCATGACAAGAATGATCCGGTTCGCCGCCTTCCTGCTGTTCTGGGCCCCGCTGCCGCCTTTGCAGGCCGCACCGGTGGTGTTCTTCGATTTCAATGGCGACGGCCTGGCGGACTCGAATGCCACCGTTGCATTGAACCAGACATTGACGGTCAGTCTGTATGTATCGGGGGTCGACAATGTCCACGGCGGTCTCATCAGTTGGGGCAGCCAGATCGATTTCGGCAACACGGTGCTGAATGGCACGGGATACACCATCGAACCACTGTGGCCGCTGGCCGGGGTGAACAATACGCTCGACAACAGCCTGGGCCGCGCGGAGTTGCTGGCGACGGCATTTTCCGGCCGGTCGGGTACAGTCAAGCTTGTCGATATCGTCTTCGACGCGGTCGCTAGCGGGACCACTTTTTTGAACAGCGGCGAGCTTTACCCGTCGAACAGCAGCTTCAGCGGTTTCGCCGGCGCCGATGGCTATGACTATGATCCGGACATCGTATTCTCATCGGCCACGGTCACGGTTTCCGCTGTACCGGTGCCGGCTGCGCTGCTGTTGTTCCTGTCCGGTATCGGTGGCCTGTCGGCGGTGGCGCGTCGCCACGTCCGCGCGCGCACCTGATCCGGCGTCCCCTGTTCGCCTCGACCGCGCCCCGGCAAACACCCCCTGTAGGAGCTGGCTCGCCCGCGATCCCGGCGGCCGCCGCACCGGCTCTTGCCCCGGCTGCGCCGGGGATCGCGGGCGAGCCCGCTCCTACAGGGGGGGAGTCAGCCGTTGAGGAAAAGGGGCTGGTTGATCCACAGGTGCAGGGTGATGCCGGCGGCGTAGCCGAGGGCGATGGCCGGCGTCCATTTCAGGTGGGAGAAGAAGGTGTACTTGCCGCGCGCCTGACCCATCAGCGCCACGCCGGCCGCCGAGCCGATGGACAGCAGGCTGCCGCCGATGCCGGCCGTGAGGGTGACCAGCAGCCACTGGTCCAGCGGCATGTCCGGGTTCATGGTGAGCACCGCGAACATCACCGGTATGTTGTCCACCACGGCGGACAGGAGTCCGACCAGGATGTTGGCGCCGGTCGCGCCCAGGTCCGTGTACATGACGCGCGAGATCAGTTCCAGGTAGCCGATGAAACCCAGCCCGCCCACGCACAGCACCACCCCGTAGAAGAACAGCAGCGTGTCCCACTCCGCCCGCGCCAGCCGGCGGTAGATGTCGAACGGTCGTTCGCGGTCGATCACCGGCAGCACGTCGCCGACGGTGCCGTAGCGGTTCGAGTCCGTCGTCTTCGCGACGTGGGTCTTCTTGAGGTAGTAGCCGTATACCTGCAGGTAGCCCAGGCCGGTCATCATGCCCAGCATCGGCGGCATGTGCAGGAAGTTGTGGAAGCCGACTGCGGTGGCGATGGTGCAGCCGAACAGGAACAGGATGACGAGCGCGCCGCGCCGCAGCGGGATCCTGACTTCGCTGCTTTCGGGGCGGCCGGCCGGCACGAAGGGGTGCATGAGGGCGGCCGGCAGCAGGTAGTCGACCAGCGCCGGCAGGAACAGGTGGAAGAAGGCCCGGAACTCCACCAGGCCCTTCTGCCAGACCATGAGGGTGGTGATGTCGCCGAACGGGCTGAAGGCGCCGCCGGCGTTGGCCGCCACCACGATGCCTGTGCAGGCCATGCTCACGAAGCGGGTGTCGTCGCGGCCCACCGCCAGCACCACGGCGCACATCACCAGGGCCGTGGTCAGGTTGTCGATGAGCGGCGAGAGGAAGAAGGACAGGATGCCGGTGAGCCAGAACAGCAACCGGTAGCTGCAGCGCGTGCGGATCAGCCAGGCGCGCAGCGCCCCGAACACCTGGCGCTCGTCCATGGCGTTGACGTAGGTCATGGCCGCCAGCAGGAACAGGAACAGCTCGGCGAATTCGAGCAGGTTGTGGCGGAACGCTTCCTGGACGAGCGAGGTGTCGCCGCTGCGACTGTAATGCCAGGCGATCAGCCCCCAGATGATGCCGGCGGCCAGGATGACCGGCTTGGACTTGCGCAACTGCGTGAACTCCTCGCACATGACCAGCAGGTAGGCGAGGGCGAACAGGCCAAGGGCGGCACAGCCGATACCGTGGCCGGTGAGATCCTGCCATGCACCGCTGCCGGGCGTGGCGTCGGCGGGCCCGGGCAGCAACAGCAGCAACGCAATGGCGGGCAGGCGGATCGGTGTGGACATCGTGGCGGCCTGGCAGGAACCCTGCCGCCAGTATATCGACCCGGCGGCCGGCCTGCAGGGGCCGCCGGGTCGGGCCGCCTCAGTCGGTCGTGACCTGGTCCAGGCGCGCCTGGTCCTGTGGCGAGATGTCGATGATCTGGAAGCCGGTCCAGTAGGCGCCGGAGTCGTTGGCGTCCTGGCACCAGAGGCTCTCGACGCCGATCAGGATCGGCTCCTCGTCGTCGGTGCCGCCGGGCAGGGGCACCCTGAGCTGGAGCACGGTGCCGACCTCGATGCAGGTCGCGCTGACCAGCATCAGGCCGGTATGGGACAGGTTGACGAGCTGTCCTACGACAGAACCGTTGTTTGCGTCGTTTATTGTCATGGGTTCCTGGACCTCTACGCGGCGCCCCCCGCGCCGTTCCCGTGATTCCTCGATTGCGTGTGTCATGGTCTTCTACCTTTGGTGCAAGTGCGGGTTCAGGCCGATGCCGCCGCCACACCGCGGTCGAGCATGCGGTGTATGGCCCCCAGGGCCCGGTCCACGAACGGTTTCCTGTCCGGTCGGACGATGCGCGCCGATCCGTCGACCAGGGCGCGGGCCAGGTCGGTCATGGATATCACGGCGGCCTTGACCCCCATCTGATCGACGAACATGAACTTTTCGGTCACCGTGCTGCGCCACGACAGCTTGGCGCGCTGCACCGCGCCCGTGTCGGGTGCGGTGAAGTCGAACCAGGTGCCGAAGTCGATGTCGTGCAGCTTGTCGAGCATGGCCTTTTCCTCGGCGCTGAGTTCGACGGCCTCCTCTTCGGGTGCTTCTTCGGTTTCCGCCTGCGTCTCTTCCGCCATCACCGGGGGCTGCTGCGCCCCGGCCGCGGGCGGCTCCAGCGCCTGTTCCTTGAGCGCCGCCTGCAGGCGGGCGGCGAGCCGTTGCAGCACCGATTCCTTGTCGGCCTGCTGGGTGCCGCCGAGCATGCCCCGTACTTCCTGCATCAGCTCCATGATGCCGGCCTCGCGGGTCAGTCGTTCGTCCTCGCTGGTGGGCGCCAGCGACCAGGCGCACACCTGGTCGGCGATGTCCACGGCGTCGCGCCAGGCCTCGCTGCCGTCGCCGCCCGTGTCGCGCAGCAGGATGAAGGTAAGCTTGTCCGTCCACAACCGGGCCAGGAAGTCTTGTGTCTCCTGCGGCAGGGCGCGGCCCTGCATGATGTCGCGCACCTCGTCCTGGGCGCGATGGCGCGCGGCCTGGAGCTTCTCCTGGCCGTCGGCGGCGGCGGTGGTGCGCTTCTCGATCACCTTCGAGCGGCGTTTGAGGTCTTCGACCGCCTTGTCGAATTCCTCGACGAAGTCCTCGAACACGGCCACGTTCTCGTCGAAGTCCAGCAGCACACGGTCGACGATGTCCTTCATTTTCGGGAAGATGCCGCTCTCCAGGTGCTGCTCGTTCACCCAGCGGATGCCGGCTGCCGTCATGTCGTTGAGCAGGCGCCGGGCCGGGTGCTTGTTGCGGGTGAAGAACTGGCGGTCGATGATGGCCACTTTCAGGAGCGGCGTGTGCAGACGGCTCAACAGCGCCTTGACGATGTTGGGTACGTGCTCTTCCTTGAGCATGAATTCGAACAGCATGCCGACCAGGTCGATGACGTCGGAGTCGGCGGTCGGCACCTTCCGGCGGTCGACGGCGCCGAAGATCTTTTCGCGTTCCTCCGCCATGGTCTGTTGCAGGTTCTCGATCAGGTGGGTGTCGATCTCGATGTTCTCGATGAATTCGCTGCTGCTGATGGCGGCGGCGCCGGAGCGCACCTGGGACTGCACGCGGTTGATGGAGCTGACCAGCATGGCCTGCGGCGAGCCCGCCGCCACGCCGCTTCCGGCCTCGCCGCCACCCGCGCCGCCAGCGGCCATGCCGCCGGGCGCCGCGCCGCCGCCGGCCACGCCACCCGCGCCGGCGCCGGGCATGCCGCCACCGGCCATGCCAGCACCCCCGGCCATGCCGCCGTGGATCGGTGTCACCGTGGCGCCGCCGCGGCGGGTAGCCAGCAGCGTGCAGATGTTGCTGAACAGTTCGTCGCCCAGCGGCACGTCGCCGGCCTCACCGGCCACGCCATCCACCTCCGGCGTGGCGTCGGCCATGTTGCGCGCCTCGTCCAGTGCGTCCATCTGGCTGGCGACGGCCGTCGTGCCGTCCGGCGTCTTGCGGATCTCGAACTTGAGGTTGGGCAGTATGTCGGCCTGGATCAGGCGCTCGTTGTATTCGTTGAACAGATCGCCGACGTGGCCGAGCACGTACTTGTCGAACAGGGCGATGACGACGATGCGAACCCGGGTCTCCATTTCCAGTTCGTCGACGGCGTTCCGGAACGCGTTGCCCAGCACCTGCGGACCGGCCGGGATCTGGCCGTCCTCGATCGGTTTGCCGTTGTTGATGACGGCGAGGCGCTGCTTGAGCGCGTAGAGTTTCTCCTGCAGCTGCCCGTTCAGCTTGCGTACGGCGTTGCTGACGGCGACCGATTCCTCCATGACGTCGGTTTTCACCAGGCTCAGGCCGCCGAAGCCGGCCTCGTCCCCGTCGTCCGTGTCATACTGGTCGGCCGCTTCGGCGTCGGGGAAACGATCGAAGCTTGCGCCGATCTCCTGGAAGAAGCATTGCGCCACCGCCTTCTGCTTGCGCCGTATCTCGTTCATGGCCTCGAAGAACAGCGACTGGGCCTGGTTGCTCTCGGCCTTCTCGGCGAAGTCGAGCAGGGCGACGTCGGCGTTCTCGAACATGCGTTCGACCAGCGGACCGAGATGGCTGAGGGACATCTCGCGGCAGTCGTCGAGGAGTTTCCTGAATCGGGGTGCAATCGACATAGTGGTCTCTGGCTCCATGAAATACCCGTGTCTGTTCAGCGCCTTTCCGGGGCTGTGCTTCCCTTGTCATCGGCCCCCGGGGTCAGGGGCTTGAGGCCACGCGCGGCCTGGCTGCGCCGGTCCCCGGCCGGTGCCGGTATTTGGGGCCTAAGTTGTTGTAACCGGGGGCATAATCGGTCAATATCGGGCGGGATGGAAAAATACAGCGTTACAGGCGGGGTGCTGCCGCGCGGCGCCGCCGGGCTGCGGCCGGCGGCATGTCGCCCGGGTGGGGCGGACGGTGGCTGAGTCCGGGCCGCGCAACGTGCCGTTCAACATCATGCTGGGGCTGGCCGCCTTCGTGGTGGTCATCGCCGGCATGCGGGCGGCGCAGGAGATGATCGTGCCCTTCCTGCTGGCGGTGTTCATATCGGTGATCTGCGCCCCGCCGTTCCTGTGGCTGCAGCGGCGCGGCCTGCCGACAGTGGTCGCCCTGCTCGTGGTGGTCTCCGGCCTGGTGGTGCTGGGGCTGGGCATGGCGGCGCTGGTGGGCACCTCCATGGACGGCTTCTCGCAGGCGCTGCCGTCCTACCAGGAACGACTGTCGAGACAGATCATGGCGCTGGTGCAATGGCTGCACGGGCTGGGCTTCGATGTCTCCGAGCGCACCCTCCTCGACTACCTCGATCCCGGTTCCGCCATGCGCCTGGTGTCGAGCCTGCTCAAGGGGCTGGGCGGGGTGCTCACCAATGCCTTCCTGATCATACTCACCGTGATCTTCATCCTGCTGGAGGTGTCCACTTTCCCGCACAAGCTGCGCGTGGCGCAGGGGGACTCGGGCGGAACGCCGGACTATTTCCACACCATGATGGCCAACGTCAAGCGCTACATGGGCATCAAGACCCTGACCTCGGCGCTGACCGGGCTGGTGGTGGCCGGCGGCCTGGGCCTGATCGGGGTGGACTTCGCCGTGCTGTGGGGCTTCTTCGCCTTCCTGCTCAACTTCATTCCCAACATAGGCTCCTTCATCGCCGCCGTGCCGGCGGTTCTGGTCGCCCTGCTGCAGCTCGGCAGTGGCGGCGCGCTGCTGGTGGTGGCGCTGTACCTGGTCGTCAATATCGCCATCGGCAGCATGTTCGAGCCGCGCCTGATGGGCAGCCGGCTGGGCCTGTCGCCGCTGGTGGTGTTCATCTCCCTGGTGTTCTGGGGCTGGGTGCTGGGACCGGTCGGCATGTTCCTGTCGGTGCCGCTGACCATCGCGGTACAGATCGTGCTGGATTCGAGCGACGACACCCGCTGGCTGGCCATCCTGCTGGGACCCGGTCCATGCGAGGAAGAGGGCAGCCCCGGCTGCCCCTAGTTCAATGATTTGGTGGGCGGTACTGGGATTGAACCAGTGACCCCTGCCGTGTGAAGGCAGTGCTCTCCCGCTGAGCTAACCGCCCGGTGAGATCGGGTGAGGGGATTCTAGTGGCAAGCGGCACGGCGGGTCAATCCGCCGCCGTGCGGGGAACCGGGTTCAGCCGCCGTTGCGGCAGCAACTGGTCGCCAGCAGCGTGACGCCGATGAACAGGGCCACGACCACCAGGCCGGCAATGGTAAAGGTATCCAGGATCATTACTGCGCTCCTTGATTCAGCCTGTGCCGAACCTACATATTAGTAGTTACTAATATAGATGGCAAGGTGCGCGAAAGGTTCCCGCGGAAGATCTAGATCAGGTTGAGGCGGTGCATGCGTCGCCAGAGCGTGCTGCGGTCGATGCCCAGCAGGCGGGCGGCCTCGGCGCGGTTGCCGTTGGTCTGTTCCAGGGCGTCGAGGATCTCCCGGCAGTGCGGGTCCATGGCTGTCGACTCGTCCCCCGGCGTGGTGCCGCAGGCCTGGCTGGCGCGGTAGTGGCGGATGTCGTAAGGCAGGGAGTTGGCGGTCACCTTGCCGTTCTCGGCCAGGATCATGCCGTGTTCCACGGCGTTGGACAGCTCGCGCACGTTGCCGGGCCAGGGGTAGTCCAGCATCAGCCGCATGGCTTCCTGGTCGCATTCCAGGTTGTCCGGGTAACCGCGGCTGACCAGCTTGTCGCAGATGTAGTGGATCAGCAGCGGGATGTCGCCGGGGCGTTCCCGCAGCGCCGGGATCTCGATGGGGATGACGGCCAGGCGGTAGTAGAGGTCGGCGCGGAAGCGCCCGGCGTCGACCAGTTCGCGCAGGTTGTCGTTGGAGGCGGCGATGATGCGCACGTCCACTTTCACCGTCCGGTCCGAGCCCACCATCTGGAAGCGCTGCTCCTCCAGCGCCTTGAGCAGCTTGGGCTGCAGGTGCAGGGGAAGCTGGCTGATCTCGTCCAGGAACAGGGTGCCGCCGTCGGCGGCCTGCAGGCGGCCGGGGCGGTCCTGGGTGGCACCGGTGAAGGCGCCCTTGACGTGCCCGAACAGCTCCGATTCCAGCAGCGTTTCGGGGATGGCGGCGCAGTTGATCTCCACCAGCGGCTGGTCGGCGCGGTTGCTCTTCTGGTGGATCATGCGCGCCAGCAGGCTCTTGCCGGTGCCGGATTCGCCCTGCAGCAGCACCGAGGCGCGCACCGGCCCGATCTGTTCGATCATGGAGGTGATTTCCAGCATGCGCGGGTCCTGGGTGATGAGGCCCGAGTTGCTGCTGTCGTTGAGCACGGCCGCCAGCCGGCGTTTCTCGGTGATGTCCGCCATCACCAGCAGGTGAATGGGGTTGGCCTCGCCGGGCACCGGTACGACGGTGGAATTGATCTCGATGAAGCGGGTGCGGCCGTTGCGGGTGATGCGTTGTTCGAACCGGCAACTGTCGACCAGCGCCTGGCCGCGCTCGATACTGCCGTCGTGCGACAGGCGTGCCAGCGACTGCTTCAGGTCGAAACCGGCGGCTTCGCCGATGCCCTGCACGGATTCGATGTTGGCGGCCCCCAGCATTTCCACGGCGGCCGGGTTGTGGAACAGGATCTTGCCCTTGTAGTCGGTCAGTATGACGCCTTCATTGATGTGCGAGACCACCGCATCCATCAATGGGGTGAACTGCTCTAGCGCATTCATCGAACCTTCCCCTCCAGACCTTCTGTTCTTGCTTTGTCGGGTTTCGAATGTTGATTGCGCGGTTACTCCCCCTTGCTGCTTCTTCCAGTATCCGCAATGTGCCGCACATGCTACTGGCATGCCGGTAAACAGGCGTTGACACAAGTCAATTCTAGTACGTATTGCGTTGCATGGCATTGCATCTGTTGCACGGGTGTTGCAGCCCGGTGTTGCACGCGTGAGCTGATCGTGATTTCAGTCAATTGGCAAAAACAGTTGATGTGATTTGTGAACTCCGGGTGTTGCAAGGCGGATACAGGGAAATAATAAAACACCCGAATAAACAACAAGATAGATCTTGGCACGGGGATTGTAAAGGGAGGGGAACAAAAGCAGTCCCCGCGCGGCCCCCGCAGTTGCCGCACCCGAGGGACACCGGACAACAGTGTCGAGGAGAGAGTCAATGGCATCGCAATGTCATCGACGCATGGAGCAGGACGGTGCGTCCTGTCTGCCTGCCCGAATCATGGGCGGCCCGCTGCGGGTCGGCCTTTCCCTTGCCGTGCTGCTGCTGGCGGCGCTGGCGTTCCCCGGTCAGCCGGCCGTCGGTGCCGACGGCGCGCCCATCGTGACCGTGCAGGCCAGCCACAGCGCCGGCTCGGTCACCCTGGGCGGTACGGTGGTGGCCTACAAACAGGTGACGCTCACCGCCCAGATCCCCGGCCGCATCGAGTTCATCGCCGGTACCGAGGGCGACAAGTTCAAGAAGGACGACATCCTGGTGGCCATCGACGACGACGACCTGCTGGCGCAGCGTCGCGCGGCCGTCGCCCAGTACAACAGCGCCCGCGCCCAGATCGCCAACGCCCAGATGCAATACAACCGCGAACTCTGGTCGCCGCGGAGCCGCAGCATCACGCGCTCCGGCGGCATGGGCATGCCGAGCATGTTCGACCAGATGTTCACCCAGCCCTTTGCGCAGAGTTTCATGCCGGGCAACATCGGCGGTGACCGCTGGGTGGACCGCCAGGCCGATCTCTACAGTTCCGGCACTGCCCTGAACCAGGCCTATTCCCAGATGCAGGCGGCGCAGTCGCAGATCGAGCAGATCGACGCCAAGCTGCGCGACGCGCGGTCCTTCGCTCCCTTCGACGGCGTCATCGTGCGCAAGATGGTGGAAGTCGGCGACACCGTGCAGCCCGGCCAGCCGCTCCTGGAATATGCCGACCTGACCTATCTGCAGGTGCAGGTGGACGTGCCGGTGCGCCTGCTGCGTGGTTTGAAGAAGGGCATGCTGGTGCCGGTCAAGCTGGACGTGGGTGACGTGCGCGTGCAGGCGCGGGTGGCGCAGATCTTCCCGTCGGCCGACGAGCTCAGGCACACCGTGCGGGTCAAGTTCGACCTGCCGGTCAACGTGCCGGGCGGCCCCGGCATGTACGCCGAGGTGATGGTGCCTGACCCCGATGCCGGGCAGGGCGAGGTGCCGGTGATTCCGACCAGCGCCGTGCTGTGGAGAGGCAGCCTGCCGGCCGTCTACGTGGCGACCAGCGACAACCGCGCAGAATTGCGCCTGATCCGGCTCGGCGACTACATCGGCAACAACCAGGTGGCGGTGCTGTCGGGCCTGCGCGTCGGCGAGCGCATCTACGCGGTGCCGCCCGCCGACAAGGCGCCGGGCTGGCAGAAGCAGTAGCACGGCAGGGCCACAGCCATGACCGACAACAACGAGAACCCGACTGACATCGAGCGCCATCCCGAGGAGAGCGACGGCGATTTCGAGCAGCGCGAGCGCGAGGCCGTCGAGGGCGGGCACCTCGGCATCGCCGGCCGCATCGCCTGCACCTTCATCGACTCGCCCATCTCGCCGCTGCTGATGGTGGCGGCGCTGGCCATCGGCCTGCTGGGCCTGATGTTCACGCCGCGTCAGGAAGACCCCCAGATCTCGGTGCCCATGGTCGACATCTTCGTCAACTACCCGGGCGCATCCGCCGAGCAGGTGTCCAGCCTGGTGACCGAGCCGCTGGAACGCATCATGAGCGAGATCCCCGGCGTGCGCCACGTCTATTCGGCCAGCCAGCACGATCACGCCATCGTCACCGTGCGTTTCAAGGTGGGCGAGCAGTTGGGACCGTCCATCGTCAAGGTACACTCCAAGCTGCAGTCCAACCTGGACAAGATCCCGCCCGGCGTCTCCATGCCGCTGGTCAAGCCCAAGGGCATCGACGACGTGCCGGTGGTGACCGTCACCCTGTCCTCGGACAGTGTCGACGACGCCGCCCTGCGCACCCTGGGCGTCGACGTCCTGCAGCGCCTGCAGGAAGTGCCCAATACCGGCGAGGGCTTTGTGGTCGGCGGCCGCGCCGAGCAGGTGCGGGTGGAGGTGCTGCCCGAACGCCTGGCCGGCTACGGCATCGCCATGGACCAGATCGCGGCCACCATCCGCGCCGCCAACTCGGAGCTGCCGGCCGGCAACGTCGAGGCGGCCAACCGCTACTTTACCGTCTACACCGGCCATTTCCTGCGCAACGCCGAGGAGGTGGGCCGGCTGGTGGTGGGCACGCGCGGCAATGCGCCCGTCTATGTCCGTGACATCGCCAACGTCAGCCAGGGTCCGGAAGAAGTGAAGCAGATGGTCGGCTACTACACCGGGCGTGCGGCAGCCGAGGGCGAGCGTCCCGCCGACGCCGAACCGGGTGTGACCATCGCGCTGGCCAAGAAGGAGGGCACCAACGGCGTCACCGTGGCCAACGACATCCTGGCGAAGCTGGACATCCTGCGCGGCTACCTGATCCCGGACAACGTCCGCGTCAGCATCACCCGCGACTACGGCAAGACCGCCAACGACAAGGTCAACGACCTGCTCCTGGCGCTGTTCGAGGCGGCAGTGGCGGTGGCCATCCTGTGCCTGGTCGGCCTGGGTTTCCGCGCCGCCTTCGTGGTCATCACGGTCATACCCATCGTCATTCTGATCACCGTCTGGTCGGCCTGGGTGCTGGACTACACCATCGACCGCGTCAGCCTGTTCGCGCTGATCTTCTCCATCGGTATCCTGGTGGACGACGCCACGGTGGTGGTGGAGAACATCTTCCGGCGCTGGATGCAGGCCGGCCGCACCACCGTCGGCATCGCCATCGACGCCGTGCGCGAGGTCGGCAACCCGACCATACTCGCCACCCTGACCATCATCTCGGCGCTGCTGCCCATGGGCTTCGTGAGCGGTCTCATGGGGCCCTACATGCGGCCCATCCCGGTGCTGGGTTCGGCGGCCATGTTCTTCTCGCTGGTGTCGGCCTTCATCTTCACGCCCTGGTTCGCCATGCGCATGCGGCCGGCCAGCGTGTCGGCCTTCCGCAAGGCCGAGGCGCGCGAGGAACGCGCGCAGAAGTTCATCGGCCGCATCTACGAGCCCATCATCCGGCCGCTCATCCGCAGCCGCAAGCTGGGCCTGCTGTTCCTGTTCAGTATCATCGGCATCACCTTCGCGGCCTGTTCGCTGTTCTATTTCAAGATCGTGGCGGTCAAGATGCTGCCGTTCGACAACAAGCCCGAGTTCAACGTCGTGGTGAACCTGCCCGAGGGAACGGCGCTGCCCGTCACCGCCAACGTGGTGCAGCAGCTGGCCGAGACCATGCGCGCCGAATTCCCCGAAGTGACGGCGCTGCAGACCTACGTCGGCACCGCCTCGCCCTACAACTTCAACGGCCTGGTGCGGCACTACTACCTGCGCCACAACCCCTGGGACGGCGATATCCAGGTCATGCTGACCGACAAGCACGAGCGCAAGCGCAGCAGCCACGAGATCTCGGTGGCCGCGCGCGAGCTGTTGACGCCGCTGGCGAAGAGCCTGGGCGCCAGGATCCAGGTGGTCGAGATGCCGCCGGGACCGCCGGTGCTGCAGACCGTGGTGGCCGAGATCTACGGGCCGGACGCCGCCACGCGGCGCCAGGTGGCGCGCGACATGACGTCCATCTTCGAGCAGGCCGAGGGCCTGGTCGATGTCGACAACTACATGGCCGACCCCTACACCTACTGGCATTTCCAGATCGACCGCGACAAGGCCGAGCGCCGCGGCGTGACGGTCGAGGCCATCAACCGCAGCTTGGACATGGTCATGGGCGGCTACAAGCTGGGCGACGTCAAGCGCGCCGCGCCGCTGGAGCCAACCTATATCGTGCTGCAGGCGCCGCTGTCGGTGCGCTCGCAGATCGCGCGCCTGTCCAACCTGCCGATCCCGGCCAGCGACGGCAGTCGCATCCCGCTGGGTGAACTGGGCCGTTTCGTGCAGGTGCCCGCCGATCCCTACATCTACCACAAGGACCTGCGCCCCGTGGAATACGTGACCGGCGAGATGACCGGCCGCCTGGGCGCGCCCATCTACGGCATGTTCGCGGTCGAGGACCTGCTGGAGAACTACACCGCGCCCGACGGGGTCAAGATCACCGGCATGCCCATGGGCCTGATCGGGCCGCCGGAGAACGACCTGCAGTCGGGCTTCGAATGGGCCGGTGAGTGGACGGTGACCTACGAGACCTTCCGGGACATGGGCATCGCCTTCATGGCGGCGCTGCTGCTGATCTACGGACTGATCGTGCTGGAGTTCCGCGACTACGCGCTGTCCGGCCTGATCATGGCGCCGATCCCGCTGACCCTGATCGGCATCATTCCCGGCCACTGGATCATGGGCGCGGAGTTCACCGCCACCTCCATGATCGGCTTCATCGCCCTGGGCGGCATCATCGTGCGCAACTCCATCCTGCTGGTCGAGTTCGTCAAGCACGAGGTGTCCGAGGGCAAGGACATCCGCGAGGCCGCGGTGGCCGCCGGCCGCACCCGGCTGCGGCCCATCCTGATCACCTCGCTGACGCTGATGGCCGGTGCCTGGGCCATCATCAGCGATCCCATTTTCGAAGGCATGGCCGTGACCCTGTTGTTCGGGACCGGCGTCGCGACCCTGTTCACCCTGGTGGTGATTCCCATGGGTTGCATCAGTGCGGAAAAACACTTCGCCGTGCGCAGCTGTGAAGCGCTGGAGCGGAGGATCGAAGAAGCCGGCGAGCAGCCGGCATGACCGCCAGGTGGAAGGAACGGAGAACGAGTGTGGAATTTTCAGCGGATGAGTCTGCGCAGCC
>JALSRI010000081.1 GCA_026984835.1 Thiohalobacter sp.
GGGCGCCGCCGTACAGGCCGGCTTGGAAGAAGCCGAGCTACTCGGCTGCAGCCACGTACTGCAGGTGGACGCCGACGGCCAGCACGAGCTGGACGACGTGCCGCGCTTCCTCGACGCCCTGCGCGTCACGCCGCGCGCCCTGGTCATGGGCCAGCCGGTGTTCGACGACAGCATCCCCGCCATCCGCAAGTACGGCCGCAAGCTCACCCACCTGATGATCGCCCTGGAAGCCGGCAGCACGCGCCTGCCTGACGCCATGTGCGGCTTCCGCGTCTACCCGGTCGCGGCCGTCCGCGGCCTCGGCCGCCTGGGGGCGCGCATGTGCTTCGACCCGGAAGTGATGATCCGCGCCCACTGGGCCGGCATCCCCATCGTCACCGTGCCGACGCGGGTGCGCTACCCGAGCGCCGAGGAAGGCGGCGTCTCCCACTTCCGCATGGTGCATGATAATGTCCTGCACGTATGGACCCACACCCGGCTGGTGCTGCAGGCGCCGCTGCGCTGGCTGCTGCGATGGACGAGACGCTGAACACCATGAGCGAATGGGTAGCCCGGAAGGAACGCGGTTCGCCGCGCGTCATCCGTTTCATGTTCCGGCTGTGCAGCGGCCGGCAGCGCTGGCTGGCGCAACTGCTGCTGTACCCCATCGTGGCCTATTTCTTTCTCACCGCCGGCCGCAACCGCCGCGCCAGCCGCCATTTCTTCGAACGCGCCACCGGCCGCTACGCGCCGGGCGATCACTTCCGGCAACTGATGTGCTTCGCCCGTTCGCTGGTCGACCGGGTCGCCATTCTCAACGGCGAAGCCGCCCACTTCCGGGTCAACTCGCACGGCCGCGAGCAGCTCATTGAGGCGCAGCGGCGCGGCCAGGGGCTGATCCTGCTCGGCGCCCACCTCGGCAACTTCGAGGCCGCCCAGGCGCTGGTGCGCGAGCAGGCCGGCCTCCACGTGCACCCGGTGGCCTATTTCGGCGGCTCGCGCAAGATCCGCCAGGTGCTGGACGAACTGAACCCGGACCTGGCCACCCGCATCATCGACCCCACCGAGCCGGACGCCGTGTTCCGGATGCGCGACGTCATCGAGGACGGCGGCATCCTCGCCATCCTCGGCGACCGCACCGGCATCGGCGAAAAGACCCTGGCGGTCGACTTTCTCGGCCGGCGCGCCCTGCTGCCGGCCGGTCCCTATTACCTGGCCGCCATCCTGCACTGCCCGGTGTACTGCTTCTTCGGCCTGCGCGTCGGCGACGGCGAGTACGACTCCCGCGTGTTCAAGCTCGCCGACCGCATCGAGCTTTCGCGCGGCCGGCGCGCGCAGCAGGCGCAGGTGCACGCCCAGCATTTCGCCGACCTGCTCGGCGACATGGCGCGCCGCTACCCGTACAACTGGTTCAACTTCTACGAGTTCTGGGACACGGCCGACGACGGCGGGCGGCGATGACCGCGCCCGCCGCCACAGCCAGTCCCCGGCACCGCGCCGGCCCGGCCGGCGGCGGCGCGCGCCGCCTGCTGGCGCTGCTGCTGGCGCTGCTGGCGGCGCCGGCGCCGGCCGACACCCTGGACGCGGTGCTGGCGCGCATGGCGGCCGACCAGCCGCACCACTACCGCTACCGCGAAGTGCGCTACCTGCAACTGCTGGAAGACGCCTTCGAGGCGCGCGGCGACCTGTTCGTGGCCACGCAGCGCCTGCTGATCGTGCAGCGCTCGCCGCGACCGCTGCTGATCCGCATCGGGCCGGCGCGGCTGCTGTACCTGGACCCGGACAACGGCGTGCGCCGCGTGCAGGTCGTCGACGACAGCACCGAACTGCCCGGCATCACGCCGCTGCTGCGCTTCTTCCGCGCCGGCCACGACCGCGACCGTCTGCAGCGGTATTTCGAGGTGCGTTTCGAGGACCGCGACGGCCGCTGGCGGCTGCACCTGGAACCGCGCGCCACCAGCGCCGTGCAGGACATGGAAGTCACCGGCCCCGACGGCGGCGGCCCCGACCGCATCCGGCTGCGGTTCGACGACGGCGACCACACCCGGTGGTTCCTCACCGCGCTGTCGCACGGCGAGCAGGCCGAACGCGAGATGCAGGCCATGGCGGAGGCGGGGAACGCGGCCCCATGAGGCGCGGCATCGCCTTCCTGGCGCTGGCGGCCGGCCTGATCGCGCTGGTCGTCGCCACCACCCGCGTCCGCACCGACATCACCGATTTCTTCTTCCGCGGCGACGACGCCGATGCCGCCTTCCTGGTCGGCCAGCTCCAGTCCGACGAACTGGCGCGCCGCTACCTGCTGGGCTTCGAGCACCCCGGTCTCGACGCCGCGGCGCGGCTCGACTTCCTGGCGGATCTGCGCCAGCGCCTGGCGGCCGACCCGGCCGTGGCCGGGGTCGGCACCGGCCAGCCCGACCTGGCGCAGCTGCGCCGCCTGCTGCGCGTCTACGCGCCGCACCACGTGCACCTGTATTCGCTCGACCCGGAGACGGACTTCGACGTCCTGTTCAGCCCGGCCGGCCTCGACGCCCGCGCGGTGCGGGTGCGCGCCGCCCTGCTCGGCCCCGACCCGGCGCTGGCCAAGTCGCTGCTGCACGACGACCCCATGCTGCTGACCCTGGACTGGCTGCGGCGCCTCGGCGGGCACATGAGCCGGCCGCGCCGGCAGGACGACTACAGCGTGCTGGTGGTCGACACCCGCCCGGCCGGCACCGACCCCGACGCCCAGGCGCGCTTCCAGCGGCGCCTGCAGACGCTGTTTCGCGCCGCCGCCGCGCCGTATGGGGACGCCATCCGCATGCAGGTCACCGGCGTGCCGGTGTTCGCCGCCCACATCAAGCAGGCGGTGGCGCAGGACATCCGCCGTGTCAGCGCCCTGTCGGTGGCGGCCATCGCCGTGCTGTTCCTGCTGCTGTTTCGTTCCGGCCGCGCGCTGGCGGTCACCGCCGCGCTGATGACGGTGACGGTGGCCGTGGCGGTGCTCGCCACCCAGGTGGCGTTCGGCGCCGTGCACGGCCTGACCCTGGCGCTGGGCGCCACCCTCATCGGCGTGTGCATAGACTACCCGGTGCATGCCCTGGTCCACGCCGGCGGGCCGGCCGGCGCCGGCGCGGTGCGGCGCATCTGGCCGGCCATGATGCTGGCCGGCCTGACCACCCTGATCGGCTACCTGGCGCTGGCCATGAGCGGCTTTCCCGGCCTGCAGCAGATCGCGCTGTTCTCGGCGGCCGGCATCCTCACCGCGCTGCTGCTGACCCGCTACGTATTGCCGGACCTGATCGGCTGGTTGCGTCCCGGCCTGCGGCCGCGGCTGGACGCCGGCTGGCTGCTGTCGGACACCTGGACGCGGCGGCTGCGGCCGGTGACGCTCGGCGGCGCCGCGCTGCTGGCGCTGGCCGGCGGCAGCCAGGTGCAGTGGCGCAGCGACCTCGACACCCTGACCCCCGACCTGGAGCAACTGCGCCAGCAGGACCGCGCCATCCGCGCCCGCCTGGTGGCGGTGGAACCGGGCCGCTTCCTGCTGGCCGAGGGCGCCGACGCCGGGCAGGCGCTGCAGGTGGCGGAGCAGGCCGTCCCCCGGCTCGAAGCGCTGCGCGAGGCCGGCGCCCTGGACGCCTTCTTCCCGCTGTGGCCGCTGCTCGCCTCGCCGGCCCTGCAGGAGCGCAACAGCGCGGCCTGGAACGCGCGCCTGGACGCCGACGCCCGGGCGCGCTGGCGCCGGGC
>JALSRI010000082.1 GCA_026984835.1 Thiohalobacter sp.
AGTGCCTGGTGGTCGACGACGCCTCCGATGACGATACCTGGCCCTGGCTGCAAACGCTGGAGGACGGCCGTTTCCGCAGCTTCCGGTTCGATACCAGCCAGGAACGCAGCCGGGCGCGCAACCACGGCCTGCGCGAAGCCCGCGGCCGCTACGTCCTGTTCCTGGACGATGACGACCTGCTGCCGCCGGACGCCTTGCAGCGCCACCTGGAAGCACTGCAGGCCACCCCCCGGGCCTTTGGCTCCGCCGGCGGCGCCGAGCTGTTCTGGCCGGACGGATCACGGCGGCGCTGGAAAGTCATGTCCCGGCGCCTGCTGCGGGACGTCACCCTGGACATCGTCTTCGGCTGGGTGCCGGTGTCCGGGCAGTGGCTGCTGTCGCGCAGCCGGCTGCTGCAGGCCGGCGGCTGGCGCGAGGACATGAGCTATGCCGAGGACCACGAGCTGCTGCTGCGCCTGTCCCGGCTGGGGCCTGCCGTCGTCGTCCCCGGCGTCGTCCATTACTACCGCTGCCACGACCAGTGGCGACCCGACGGATTCTCGCGGCTGATGGACGAGGTGCGCGAACAGGCGATCGCCGCCCTGTCCGAGCCACTGCGTTCGCGCTGCTGCCGTACACTGGAAGCCCGCCGCCTGCGTGATGCGGCCGAACAGGCCTACGAGGACGGCCGCCTGCTGCAGGCCGTGCGCCTGTACGGCCGCATGCTGCGCCTGTCTCCACGGCTGTTCACCTCACCGCTGACCCGCGACGACCTGCTGCCGCCGCTGCTGAAGGCCTCGCTCGGCTGGCCCCTGGTGCATGCGGGGCGCGCCGCACGCACCTGGCTGAAGCGCAGCGCCCACTGAGGCGCGACGACCATGCGTCAGCACCCCGGCAAGAAGGGTACACCGGCAGACGAACGCAAGCGGCTGCTCGAACTGATGCTCAGGAAGAAGGGCCTGAGGGGCGCGGGGCAAAGCGCGGGCGGTGAAATCCGGCCCCGCTCCGCCAGTACCGCGCCGCCCCTGTCGCATGCCCAGCAGCGCCTGTGGTTCCTCGACGAACTGACGCCGCAAAGCACCGCCTACGTCTTCTGCAACCTGGTACATCTCACCGGCCGCCTCGACCTGGAGGCGCTGCGCCGCGCCTACAGGGCGATCGTCGACCGCCACGAGATCTTCCGCACCTGCTTCCGTCAGGTGGACGGCGTGCCGCGGCAGATCATCCATCCGCAGCTGCAGCTGGACATCCCCCACATCGACCTCACTGGCGTTGCCGCAGCGGAACGCGAGCGCCGGCTGCGGCAACTGGCCAGGGAAGAAGCCAGCCGTCCGTTCGACCTCGAACAGGCGCCGCTGCTGCGCATCACCACCGTGCAACTGTCGGCAACCCGCCACGCGGTGCTGCAGACGATGCATCACATCGTCTACGACGGCTGGTCGCTTGCCGTCCTGTTCAGGGAACTGAAGGCACTCTACGAATCATTCGCCCAGGGACAGGATCCGGTTCTGCCCTCACCCGATATCCAGTACGCCGATTATGCCTTGTGGCAACGCGAGTACCTGGAGACCGCCCCGCTGCGGCGCCAGCTCGAATACTGGCGTGAAACCCTGTCGGGCAGACTGCCGGTGCTGGAACTGCCGGCCGACCACCCGCGCCCGCCGGTTCAGAGCTTCAACGGCGCGCTGCATCGCATTGAGCTGCCCGCCGGGCTGACGCGGGATGTCCATGCCCTGGCCCAGCGGGCCGAATGCACCCCTTTCATGGTGTTGCTCGCCGCCTTCGACGTGCTGCTGCACCGTTACACCGGAGAGACCGACATTCTGGTCGGCACCCCCATCGCCAACCGCAACCAGCCGCAGATCGAATCGCTGATCGGCTTTTTCGTCAACAGCCTGGTGCTGCGCACCTCGCTGGAGGGCGACCCCGACAGCCTGGAGCTGCTGCGGCGGGTACGCAGCACCACGTCCGCCGCCTACAGCCACCAGGACCTGCCTTTCGAACGCCTGGTCGACGAATTGCAGCCACAGCGCGATCTCAGCCACAACCCGCTGTTCCAGGTCATGTTTGTGTTGCAGAACACGCCGGAGGTGCCGACCCGCCTCGGGGACAACACCCTGGGCCTGGAGGAAGTGGACAACGGCACCAGCCTGTTCGATATCACCTTCAATCTCTACGAGTCCCGGGACGGCATCCACGGCTATATCGAATACTGCCGCGACCTGTTCGAACCGGAAACGGTGCAGCGCCTGGCCGGCCACTACCTGACCCTGCTCGAAGGCATGGTGGCCGATCCGCGGCGTCGCATCAGCCAGTTGACGCTGGTGACCGCGGCCGAACGCGACTGCATCCTCCACACCTGGAACGACACGGCAGCCGACTATCCCCGTCATCGCGCCGTCCACCAGCTCATCGAGGCGCAGGCGCAGCAGCAGCCGGATGCCCCCGCCGTTTGCTTCGACGCCGCGACGACGAGCTATGCCGACCTGAATGCCGACGCCAACCGCCTGGCGCACCTGCTCATTCGACGCGGCGTACAGCCCGGCGACTTCGTCGGCCTGTGTACGGAGCGCGGTGTGGACATGCTGACGGGCATCCTCGGCATTCTCAAGGCGGGTGCCGCCTACCTGCCCCTGGATCCACACTATCCGGTGGAGCGGCTGGCTTACATGCTGAAGGATTCGGCCGCATCGCTGCTGGTCAGCCGGTCGGCGCTGATGGACCAGCTGCCCGTCGGGCTGCCGGACACCGTGCTGCTGGACAGGGACGCCGACCAACTGGCGGATCAGCCTGCCAGCGACCCCGGGCTGTCGATCCGCCCCGACCAGCCGGCCTACGCCATCTATACCTCCGGCTCCACCGGCACGCCCAAGGGCGTACAGGTGACCCACGCGAACCTGGTGCATTCGACCTGCGCCAGGCTGATCCACTACCCCGAACCGGTGCGCGCCTACCTGCTGCTGTCGTCGTTCTCCTTCGACAGCTCGGTGGCCGGCATCTTCTGGACCCTGTGCCAGGGCGGCATGCTGGTACTGCCGCGCCAGGGCGAGGAACAGGATATCCTCGCCGTCGCCGAACTCATCCGGCGCACCAGCGCCAGCCACGTGCTGGCGCTGCCGTCGCTGTATGGCCTGCTGCTGCAACTGGCGCCGGCCGGTCACCTGCGCTCCCTGAACACGGTCATCGTGGCCGGCGAAGCCTGTCCTCCGCCGCTGGTGCGTCGCCACCACGAGCGGCTGCCGGACGCACGGCTCTACAACGAGTACGGCCCCACCGAGGCCACCGTCTGGTGCACCGTCTGCGAAGTCCCGCCGCAGGACGACGACGCGCCGGTGCCGATCGGCCGCCCCATCCCCAACATGCAGGCCTATGTGCTCGACGCCGGCGGCCAGCCGCTGCCGGCCGGCATCCCCGGCGAGCTCTATGTCGGTGGTGACGGCGTCACACCGGGGTATCTGAACCAGCCGCGGCTGACGGCGGACCGGTTCGTCCCCAGCCCGTTCCATGCCGACGGACGCCGCCTGTACCGCACCGGCGACCTGGCCCGCTTCCGTGCCGACGGCATGCTCGAATTCCTCGGCCGCGTCGACGACCAGGTCAAGATTCGCGGCTACCGCATCGAACTGGGCGAGATCGAAGCGGCGCTGGCCATGCACCCGGACATCCACGAGGCTGTGGTGCTGGCCGTCGAGGCGCAACACCAGTCCGGCCTGCGGCTGGCGGCCTGGTACGTGGCGCGCGAAGGCGCGTCCGTGACGACGCAGACGCTGCGGGCACACCTGCAGCCGAGACTGCCCGACTACATGATCCCGGCGGCCATGCAGCCGCTGGAACGCATCCCGCTCATGCCCAACGGCAAGGTGGACCGGGCGGCACTGCCGGCCCCGACTTTCCAGGACGCCACCGGCCAGGGCCCGGAGATCGCGCCACGTACGGAGGCCGAGGCCAGGCTGGCGGCCATCTGGTCCGAGGTCCTGGGTCTCGAACGGGTCGGCGTGGAAGACAATTTCTTCGAACTGGGCGGCGACTCCATCGTCAGCATCCAGATCATTGCGCGCGCCCGCCAGGCCGGCCTCGACCTCAAACCGCGCCAGTTGTTCGAGCACCAGACCATCGCCGGACTGGCGGCGGCGGCCGGCAGCCTGGCCGGCACCGGGGTGGAACCGGGGCCGTTCCGGGGCGAAGCCCCGATGACACCCATCCAGTGCTGGTTCTTCGAACACGCATTCGGCAATCCGCACCACTGGAACCAGCCTGCGTTGCTGGAGCTGCGCCGCGACATCGACGACGCCGCGCTGGCACACGCCTTCGAGCGACTCGCCCGTCACCATGACATGCTGCGCGCCCGCTTCCTGGATGGCCCGGCGGGCTGGCGCTGCATCGTCGGCGGGGAAGCCGAACGCATCGACATCGAGATGCTGGACCTGTCCGCCCTGCCGCCCGCACGGCGGCAGGCGGCTTTCGACGAACTGGCGCGAAGGCTGCAGACGGGACTCGACATCACCAACGGTCCCCTCCTGCGTGCGGCCCGCATCAGTGGCGGACCGGGCAGTGCCGACCTGCTGCTGGTGGTGGTCCATCACCTGGTGATGGACGCCGTCTCCTGGCGCATCCTGCTGGAGGACCTCGACCGCTTGTGCCACGACGTCCAGGCCACGCTGCCGCCCCGCAGCACGCCCTATCCGGTCTGGGCCGAAGCCCTGCGCCAGGCTGCTGAATCGGCGTCCCTGCTCGAGGAGTTGCCGTTCTGGCGTGCCCAGACCGGCGCACCGAACCTGCCCCTGGACGCTGTGGAGCAAGGGCCCAACGACGAAGCCGGCGCCGCGCTGGTGCGGCGCGAACTCGACGCCGACAGCACCCGCAGGCTGCTCTCGGACTGCCATGGCGCCTACCGCACGCGGATCAACGACCTGCTGATCACCGCCCTGCTGCGTACGCTCGGCGACTGGAGCGGACAGCGGGAACAGTTGCTGACACTGGAGGCGCATGGCCGTGAAGAGATTCGGGACGATATCGACCACAGCCGCACGGTCGGCTGGTTCACGACCCTGTACCCGGTGCGCTTCGAATTGCCTGCCGACGACGATCCCGGCCTCCAGATAAAGGCCATCAAGGAACACCTGCGCACCGTCCCGCTCAACGGCATCGGCTACGGTATCCTGCGCCACCTGGGACCGGAGCCCGTGCGGCGCGAGCTGGCCGCGGTGCCGCGCCCCAAAGTGTTGTTCAACTATCTCGGCCAGCTCGACGCCGACCGCACCGCCGACGATGCGCTGCGCTGGATCCAGCAGGATCTGGGCGCGGATCACGACCCGGCCTGCCCGCGCGACCACTGGCTGGACTTCAACACCCACGTCAGCGGCGGACGGCTGCACCTGGAATTGACCTTCAGCCGCCGTCGTCACGGCCCCGCCACCGCGGAGCGGCTGGCAGACGCCTTCCTCGACAACCTGCGCCGTCTGGTGGCGTATTGCACGAACGAGGCACACTTCGGCTACACGCCCTCGGACTTCCCCCTCGCGCAGCTGGACCAGGCGACCCTCGACGGCCACCCCGACCTGAACGACCGGCGGCTCCAGGATGTCTACCCCTTGTCGCCGCTGCAGTCCGGCATGCTGTTCCACAGCCTGCACCGGCCCGGCTCGGGTGAATACCTCGAGCAGTACCTGTGCATCCTGGAAGCGCAGCTGGACGTGGACGCCTTCACCCGCGCCTGGCAGCGGCTGATCGACCGCCACGACATCCTGCGCACCCGCTTCCTGTGGGATGGCCTGGACGAGCCCCTGCAGGCCGTAATGACCGACGCCACCCTGCCCTGGCGCATCGAGGACTGGCGCGACGGCGATGCCGCCAGCCACCGGGCCCGCCTCGACGAATACCTGGCGCAGGACCGGCGCACCGGCCTGCCACTTTCGCGGGCGCCGCTGATGCGCATGCTGCTGGCCCGGCTGGAGAACGACCGTTACCAGCTGGTATGGAGTTTCCATCACCTGCTGATGGATGGCTGGTGCCTGCACCTGGTGCTGGACGAAGTGTTCGAACACTACCGGGCGCTGCGCAGCGGCCGGCAAGCCGCGTTGCCGCGGCCGCGTCCCTACCGGGACTTCATCGCCTGGCAACGCCGCCAGGACCAGGACGCTGCAGAGCGCTACTGGACGGCGTTGCTGGCCGGTTTCGACAGCCCCAACCGCATCCGCCTGGGGCCGGTGGCGGCGACGGATGCAAGCACCGCCAGCCTGCGCCGGGCCTTGCCGGCGGCACTGGGGCAGCGCCTGCAGGCGCTGGCGCGGGAACACCACCTGACACTCAACACCCTGGTGCAGGGCGCCTGGTCGCTGCTGCTGAACCGCTACAGCGGCCAGCGGGACGTCGTGTTCGGCGTCACCGTTTCGGGGCGCACACCCGAAGTGGATGGCGCGGAACGCATGATCGGCCTGTTCATCAACACCCTCCCGGCGCGCATTGAAATCGAACCGGACGGCCCGGCGCTGGAGCTGCTGCACCAGTTGCAGGCCCAGCAGATCCGAAGCCGGGAATACGAGTACAGCGCCCTGGCGCGGGTGCAGGCGTGCAGCGACATCGAACCCGGCCAGCTGCTGTTCGAATCCATCGTGGTATACGAGAACTTCCCGGCCATGGCGGAGGCGGATGCCGGACTGCGTATCCTGTCCGAAGACGCCATCGAACAGACCAATTACCCGCTCACCCTGATGGCCTCCGCCGGCGAGCCGCTGCAGCTCGGGGTCGCCTGGGACCCGCGACGCTTCGAGCGTGCTGCCATGGAACGCCTGATCGGCCACATGGAGACGGTGCTGAACGCATTCGTCGACGACGTCGCGCAGCCGCTGGGGCGGATCGGCATCCTGACCGAGGCGGAGAAACAGACGCTGCTGCGCGGCTGGAACGACACCCGGGTGGAGGTGCCGGAACCCGCCCGCGTCGACCAGCTGGTCGCCCGGCAGGATGCCGCGCTGCCCGCCGTTGCCGACCAGCAGGCACTGCTCAGCTACGGTGAACTGAATCGCCGCGCCGACAGCCTGGCCGCGCGCCTCCAGCAGCGCGGCATCGGCGTCGGGCAGCGTGTCGGCGTGCTGCTGGAGCGCAGCGCCCGCCTGCCGGTGGTGCTGCTGGCCATACTGCGCAGCGGCGCCGCCTACCTGCCGCTGGATCCGCGTCATCCGGTACAGCGCCTGGCGTTCATGCTGGCGGACGCCGCGGCGCCGCTGCTGGTGACCGAATCGTCCCTGGCCGGCCGGGCAAGCGGCACCGATGCAGCGCTGATGCTGATCGACGAGCTGTGGGAGGAGCTGGACGACGGCCTCCGGCCCGCGCCGGCGGGCGTCGGCGGCGACGATCCCGCCTATGTCATCTATACCTCGGGTTCCACCGGCACGCCAAAAGGCGTGGAACTCCTGCACCGCGGCCTGCGCAACCTGGTCCACTGGCATCGACGCCGCTTCGACGTCGGCGCCGGCGATCGCGCCAGCCTGCTGGCGGGGCTGGCGTTCGACGCTTCGGTGTGGGAACTCTGGCCCTACCTGGCGTGCGGCGCCAGCCTGCATATCCCCGACGACGACACGCGGCTGTCACCGACCGACACCCTGGCCTGGTTGTGCCGCGAACGCATCACCATCTGCTTCCTGCCCACGCCGCTGGCCGAGGCCCTGTTGAGCGAGGACATGCCCGACGCTCTGCGCCTGCGTTACCTGTTGACCGGCGGCGACAAGCTGCACGCGCCGCCCGGCAGGGCCATTCCCTTCACCCTGGTCAACGCCTACGGGCCGACCGAGAACACGGTGGTGTCGACGGCTGCCGACATCGAGGTCGACGCCAGTCCGGCCGCAGCCCCAGCCATCGGCCGGCCCATCGACAACACGCGCTGCTACGTGCTGGACGAGAACCGGCTGCCGCTGCCGGTCGGCGTACCGGGTGAGCTGTGCGTCGCCGGGACCGGTCTGGCGCGCGGCTACGTCGGGCGACCCGAGCTCACTGCCAGGGCCTTCGTTCCGGATCCCTTCGCCGACGAAGCGGATGCCCTCATGTACCGCACCGGCGACCTGGTGCGCTACCTGCCGGACGGCAACATCGCCTTTCTCGGCCGCATCGACCACCAGGTCAAGATCCATGGCTACCGCATCGAGCTCGGAGAGATCGAATCGCTGCTGGCGCAGCACGAGGCCATCCAGGATGCCCTGGTCGTGGTCCGTGAGGACGCCCCGGGCCAGCGCCGGCTGGTCGCCTACCTGGTGGCGGGTGGCACGCCGCCCGCACCGGAAGCCTTGCGGACATACCTGGCGGAATCGCTGCCGTCCTACATGGTGCCGGCCTTCTACCTGTTCCTGGATGCTTTCCCGCTCACCGCCAACGGCAAGATCGACCGGGCCGCATTGCCCGTACCCGCCGCGCCCGTGGACGAGGGCCGGACATGCCCGGCCGCGCCGGGCAATGAACGCGAGCAGCTCCTGGCCGCCATCTGGCGCGACGTACTGCGCACCGACCGGGTCGGGGTCGACGACAACTTCTTCACACTCGGCGGCGACTCCATTCTGAGCATCCAGGTCGTGTCCAGGGCCCGGCGTGCCGGCCTGGCGCTGACCACCCGGCTGCTGTTCGATCACCCGACCATCGCCGCGCTGGCGGCCGCCATACCCGAAGCCGGCGACAGCGCCCGGACCCCCGACGCAGTCGAGGGCGACGCCCCCCTGACACCCATCCAGCACTGGTTCTTCGAACGTCCGCTGGCCAACCGGGACCACTGGAACCAGGCCTACCTGCTGGCCATCCCGGAGACACTGCCTGCGCAGCGCCTGCAGACCGCGCTGGCTGCCGTCGTCTCGCACCACGACAGCCTGCGGCTGCGCTTCCGGCAGCAGGACGGTGACTGGATCCAGAGCTACGGTGAAAGCGCGCCGGTCGAACTGGAAGTCATCGACCTGTCCGGCCACGACGCCCGAGGACTGGAGTCAGCGATCGAGGCCGAGGCCAGCCGCATCCAGGCCGGCCATCGCCTGCGCGAGGGCCGACTGCTGGGAGCCGCACTGTTCGAACTGGGACAGGCGCGCGGCCGGCGCCTGTTGCTGTCCATCCATCACCTTGTGGTCGACGGTGTTTCCTGGCGCATTCTGCTCGAGGATCTGGAGACCGCGTGCCGGCAGCTCGAGACGGGTGATAGCGTCGCCCTGCCGCCGCGCACCACGGCGATCGGCGCCTGGGCCAGGCGCCTGCAGCAACAGGCCGTGACGGCGGAACTGGAGCAACAGCGCAGCTTCTGGCTGAGCACCCTGGACAACGCCAGCCCGTCGCTGCCGGTAGAGCTGCGCGGCGACGCCCCCAATGACGTCGCCTCGAGCCGCGAGGTGAGCGTCGAGCTGGATGCGGCGACCACCCGCGCCCTGCTGCAGCGGGCGCCGGCAGCCTACCGGACGCGTATCAACGACCTGCTGCTGGCGGCGCTGCTCCGGGTGCTGTGCCGCTGGCGGGGCGAGGCCCGCCTGTCGCTGCACCTGGAAGGCCACGGCCGCGAGTCGCTGTTCGAGGATATCGACCTGTCACGCACCCTGGGCTGGTTCACCAGCCTGTTCCCCGTCAACCTGGAGCTGCCGGCACAGGCCGACAGCATGGCATTGATCAAGTCGGTCAAGGAGCAGCTGCGCGCCATCCCGGACAACGGCATCGGCTTTGGCCTGCTGCGCTATCTCCACCCCGACGCCGACCTGCGCCGGCGCCTGGCGTCGGGCGACCGCTTCGAACTGCTGTTCAACTACCTGGGACAGTTCGACCAGGCATTCGATGGGCATGCGCTGTTCCAGCCCGCCACCGAGACGGCGGGAGCCTGCGAACACCCGGACAGCCCCCGCAGCCACCTGCTGGAGGTGAATGCCCTGGTCAGCGGCGACCGCCTGCGGCTGCACTGGACCTATTCGCGCAACCGCCACCAGGAGGCCACCATCCGGCGCCTGGCCGAAGAGCATGTCAGGGCGCTGGAGGAGCTGGTGGCGCATTGCCTGAGCGACGGAGCCGGCGGTGTGACACCATCGGACTTTCCCCTGGCGGGGCTGGACGCCCCGACGCTGGACGCTCTGTACGCCCGCCACGGCGCCCGCCTGCAGGACCTCTATCCCCTGTCACCCATGCAGGAAGGCATGCTCTACCACACCCTGGCCGATCCCGGTTCGCCCGTATCCTTCGAGCAGTACTCGCTGGAGCTGCGGGGCGATATCGAGCCGGAGGACATGCGCGCCGCCTGGCAGATCGTCATGGACCGCCACCCGGTGCTGCGCACCGCCTTCCTCTGGCAGGGCCTCGAACGGCCACTGCAGCGGGTGATGAAGCAGGTGGAACTGCCGTGGTGCGAGGAAGACCTGCGCGGCCGGCCGGCGGAGGCTGTCGCCGCTCGCCTGGAAACGTTCCGGGCGGAAGACAGGCAGCGCGGCTTCGATCCCGGCACTGCGCCCCTGTTTCGCGTCGCCCTGTTCCGCACCGCCCGCGACCGCGCCGTCATGATCTGGAGCTTCCACCACGTCATCCTCGACGGCTGGTGCATGAACCGGGTCCTGACCGAGTTCTTCGAAGCCTGCCGGCGGCCACCCGTGGACAGGGTGCCCGCCGCGCGGCCCTACCGCGACTTCATCGCCTGGCTGCAAGCACAGGACGAGCAGGCGACACGCGACTACTGGGAGCGGTATCTGGCCGGCCTGGAGACACCGGGCGCCCTGCAGCTCGCCGGGGAAGACACCGTCGCCGCGTCGCCGGTCGAGGGACCGGGCCAGCAGACGCTGTGCCTGCCCGACCCGCTCGCGGCCGGGCTCGATGCCATGGGCAGACGGCACGGCCTGACCCTCAATACCCTGGTGCAGGGCGCCTGGGGAATACTGCTCGGCCGCTATACCGGCAGCGACGACGTGGTGTTCGGGGCTACCGTTTCCGGCCGCCCGGCGGACCTGCAAGGCGTCGAGAACATGGTCGGCCTGTTCATCAACATTCTGCCCGTGCGCGTGCAACTCGACACGGAAGAAGGCCTCATCGACTGGCTGCAGACCCTGCAGGCCCGGCAGTTCGAAGCCACCCAGTACCAGCACGCCTCGCCAGCCCAGATCCAGGCCGCCAGCCCGCTGGCCAACAACCAGCCCCTGTTCGACAGCCTGCTGGTGTTCGAGAACTACCCCCTGGACGAGGCCGAGCGCCGTCACGGCGGCCTGGAGGTCGTCGCGGCCAGTCTCGACGAAATGACCCGTTTCCCGCTCAACCTCATCGTCCTGCCCGGCAGCCGGCTTCGCTTCGTCGCCAGCTACGACCGTTCACGCTTCGGCGACCGGCTCGTCGAGCGGCTGTTGTCGCAGCTGCAGCGGGTGCTGGAGGAACTGGTGGCCGACCCGGGGCGGCGTCCCGCCGCCATTCCCGCCCACGGCCGCGAAGAACAGCAGCGATTGCTGGAAACACCGCCACCGCAGCTGCCGCGATCCGGCGTCCTGCTGCTCCAGTCTCTCGCCGACCGGCCTGCCCGCACCCCGGCCCTGGTCGGCGACACGACGCTGGATTACGGCCAGCTGCTGGAACAGGCCGGCCGGGTCGCCGCCCTGCTGGACAGCCGTGGCGTCCGGCCGGGCGACACCGTCGCCGTCCGGTGCTCGTCGGCCGGTTCCGTGTTCATCGCCCTGCTGGCCTGCCTGCACGCCGGTTTTCGCTGCCTGCCGCTGGGCGGGTTGCGCCCCGGCGCGCTCGAAAAAGTACTGAGGCGACTGAATGCGCGCGTTCTGATCGGTGACAGGGAGGCCGACGCCAGCGGGCTGCGGGATGTGATGCACCTCGACCCGGCGGACGCCGCCCAGGCGACGTCAGAACCCCTGGCTGCGCGCGCCACCTCACCGGACGACAGCATCGGCCTGGCCCTCGACTGGACGCAGGCGGGCGCTACCGCCGTCGCCATTGGAGCCGCCGACCTGGAAGCGCAGCTCGAGGAACTCTCGCAGGCCCTGCCGCTGCAAGCCGGCGGCGCCGTGCTGCTCGACCTGCCGGTCGACCAGCCTGCCTCCCTGGTGCTGGGACTGGCGGCGCTGCGCAATGGCATGACCCTGCACCTGCCGGACCGGGAAGGCGGTGATGCGAAGGTGCAGGCAGATGGACCGAGCGTCGTCGCCGCCCCGCCCGCCGCCCTGACGACCTGGAGCGAAGACCACAGCGGGGCGGCCCTGGTATGCGTGGCGGCCAGGCTGGACCCGGCCAGCGCCGAACGACTCGCCGCCAGCGGCCGGGCCTGGAAGCTGTTTCCGGCGCCGGGCACCGGTCTGGTCGCCGCCTGCCTGCGCATCGAGGCGGCCGCCGACGGCAGCCGGGCGGGTGCACCGTTGGCACCGTTCCGGCTGCGGGTGCTGCGGGGTGAACACGTCGCGTTGACCGGCGCGCCCGGCCACCTCGGCCTGGATCACCACCGCGTGGACGGCAGCGTCGAGACCTTGCGCACCGACATCGCCGCCTGTTACCGGGACGACGGTGATATCGTCCTGTGCGACGACATGTCCGATTGGTGTTTCCTGTCCGGCAGGCCGACCCGGCTGCCGGCGCTCGAACGCCTGGCGACGCGCCACCCGGGCGTCGCGGACGCCGTCGCCCTGGCCACCGGCACCGACGATGCCCGCCTGCAGCTCTTCTATCGCCTGCAACCGGGATCTGCCGTCACCACCACCGAGCTGCGCCGGCATCTGCAGGACAGTCTGCCGCCACACCTGCTGCCCGCCGAGCTCATCGAAGAACTGGATCTGCCCGCCGATGGCGCGGACCAGCGCCGGCAGTGGCGCCTCGCCCGGTCGCAGCCGCCGGAGCGAAGTGAGCCGCTGGCGCCGCGTACGGACATGGAAAGACGCCTGGCGGCCATCTGGCAGGAGCTGCTGCAAGTCGAACGGGTAGGCCGGCAGGACCTGTTCTTCGACATCGGCGGGCACTCGTTCCTGTCCCTCGAGCTCATCCGGCGCATCCGCCAGGAAACGGGAGTGGAGATCAGCCCGCGCACACTGCTGTTCAGTTCGCTGGAACAACTCGCGGCGCAATGCGAGGAACCGGCGCGGGAAGCCAGCAACCGGCAACGCCCGGCGCCGTCGTTCTGGTCCTGGCTGGCGAACCGGCTGCGCGGCCGCCGACCAGAGGATTGAGTATAATGAAAGAAAACGAACGCCCGGCAGGCGACAAGCAACCCCATGCAGAACAGCCCTTTTTACTTCGGTGAGTCCGGTAGCGCCCTGTTCGGCATTCACAGCCGGCCGGCGTCGACTCTCGATCCATCCTGGGCCGTGCTGGTCTGCAACCCGCTGGGCCAGGAAGCCATCCGGGCCCATCGCACCCTGTCCCTGCTGGCTTCGCGCCTGGCCGCTGCCGGCGTCCACGTACTGCGCTTCGACTACCTGGGTACCGGTGATTCGGATGGCGACCTCGGCTTCGGCGATCCGGGGCGCTGCCTCGAGGACATACGCATCGCCATGCGCGAACTGCGCGACATCACGGGTGCCCGTCACACCGCCGTGCTCGGCCTGCGCCTTGGCGCGACGCTGGCGGCCAGCATCACCGACCTGGATGCTGACCGGATGATCCTGTGGGACCCGGTGATCGACGGCGCCGACTACGTCCACCGGCTCACCCGCCTGCATGAGCGCATGCTGCACGATACGGAACGCTACGCCGTCCCTCGACTTGATGCGGCCGACTCCACCAGTCGGGAGTGTCTCGGGTTTGCCTGTCCCGGTGAGTACCGGAAGGCGCTGGGCGGCTTTCGCCTCCTGGGGCTGGACGCCCTGCCCGCCCCGGAGGTCGTGCTCTTCAGCTCGTCGCCATCCGACCACTATGCCGACCTGGCCGCTCACCTGGGCAGTCTCGGCCCGGGCTTCCTGCACCGCCGGCTGCCGGACGAAATGCACTGGGACTCGTTGCAGCACATCGAGGATGCGCTGCAGCCCGGCACGGTTCTGGCCGAGGCCGAACGCCTTTTCACGGGGCGTTGACCATGCCTGAAAAGATCCATCGTTTCGGACCCGGCCGCGGACTCATCGGCCTGACCACGGAACCCGCCGCCACTCGCGCAGACGACGACAAGCCGGCCGTGATCTTCCTCAACGCCGGCCTCGTCCACCGCATCGGCCCCTATCGCATGCACACCGTGCTGGCCAGGCGCCTGGCCGAACGCGGTTTCCTGGCGTTCCGCTTCGACCTGTCCGGGCTCGGCGACAGCCATACCCGCACCGACAACCGCGGCTACCGCGAGCGGACGCTGGAAGAGGCGGCCGCAGCCATGGATACCCTGTCGCAACACCATGGCGCGCGCCGGTTCGTGGTGACGGGCCTGTGCTCGGGCGCGATGAATGCCCATGGCATCGCCGCTGCAGACGAACGCGTCGCCGGCATGATTCTGCTGGACGCCTACGGCTACCCGACGGCGCGTTTCCTGCTGAGGCGCTACGCGTCCAATGCCCTGCGTTCCCTGCACCCGCGCAAGCTGATCACACACCTGCGTTCCCTGGTGCAGCCGGATCCCGCCAGGAGCGGCGTCGAGGGCATCGACTACCTGGACTTCCCCCCCCGCCAGGAGATCGCAGCGGATCTCGGCAAACTGGCGGCCCGCGGCACCCGCATGCTGTTCATCTATACGGGCGGAGTCGGGGGCTATTACAACTACGAAGGACAATTCCGCGACAACTTCCGCTCGGTGGATTTCGGCGACTGTCTGCAGCTGGACTACCTGCCGGCCGTCGACCACACCTTCACGCTGCTCAGGGACCGTCACACGCTGATGGACCGTATAGAAGGCTGGCTGCAGGAGCAGTTCCCCGAACGCCGCTGACGGGCGTCAGTCCGGCTCCAGTATCGCGGCGGTAATCACATAGTCCCCCGCCACCCGACAACGCCCTGTCAGGCGCATCCCTCCCAGCCTGGACCCGATATCGGTCGCCAGCCAGCGCACCCCGAACTGCTGCATGCGTCCGTCCCAGTCGATCTCCACTTCCCGGAAGTCTATGAAACGCCCGACCGTACCGAAACAACATTTGTAGACGCTCTCCTTGGCACTGAAGACACGGTTGGGAAACAGCCTGCGCCGGGTTTCATCCAGCCTGTCCATGCGATCCTGCTCGGCATCGGTGCAAATCAGCGTGGTCATGCCGGCATCGACCGGCGAACGCCGTTCCACGTCGATGCCCAGACCCGCCAGCACGGTACCGCGCGCCACTGCAGCGTGGCACTCGGAGCCGCAGTGGGTGATGCTGCCCACGAAACCGGCCGGCCAGACGACCTCGCGATGGCGCCCGCCAGGCAGCACGGCGTCGGCCACGCCGAGTTGTTGCAGGGCCTGCCGCGCGGCCGCCCGCCCGGCCGCGAATTCGCGCAGGCGTGCGGGGACGGCCCGGGCCACGCAGGCCCTCTCCTGCGGATGCAGAGGCGCCTCCCACATGCTGTCCGTGGCACGGACCACAACCACTTCGGCGGGTAGCAGTCCCTCAAACACCCTCGCCATCTCCTGTCATCGCGATTCCACGTGGCGGCTCCACCACTCCGGCAGCTCGGCAACCGAACCCAGCACCGCATCCGGCACGATGCCCGTCTGCAGATCCGCCGGTCTGAACTTGCCGGTCCGGACCAGCACGGCATGCAGGCCCGCGCCGCGCGCGCCCTCGACATCGCCGCGTATGTCATCGCCCACCATCAGGCATTGGCGCGGCTCGCAGCCCAACCGTTGCAGTCCCGCCTCGAAGAATGCACGGGCCGGTTTGCCCAGTACCACCGGCTCCACCCCGCTGGCATGCTGGAGGGCTGCCACGAACGGCGCCGTATCCAGCCGCAGCCCGTCCGGTGCCTTCCAGTAACGCGTCATGCCGAGTGCCACCAGGGCTGGGGCCGGCTCCTGCATCAACAGCCGGAATGCCCGGTTCAGGGTCGCATAGTCCCAGCCCTCGCCCAGGTCGCCGACGACGACGGCGCCGACCCGCTGTTTTTCGTCCCCGTTCCACAGCGTGAAACCGGAAAACTCCGCCCGCGTAGCCTCCGGTACGAACAGCGCCAGGGGGCCCTCGACGTGCCGCGCGAGCCATTGCGCCGCCGCCCGCGGCGGCGTCAGCAGGTGATCCTCGTCGGTGACGATGCCCAGGCCGGCCAGCTTCCGGACCAGGGCGGAACGGGGCCGGGAGGTGGTATTGGTGACGAACAGGTGAGGGAGATGCTGTTCCCGCACCCAGTCGACGACCCGGTCACCACCGGCGACTGCCTCATCACCGACGTAGAAGACACCATCGAGATCGAACAGGATTCCTCTCAGATCAAGCTGCACTTCTGGAGTGTCAGACACGATCGCTTCCTCTTGTCAGCGCTCCTGCAGACGGGGATACAGTTGCGCCAGGTTGCAGGGGCGGGTCCGGCCATCCAGCTGGTGGCTGATCAACTGGTCCCAGGCGGTGCGGCAGGCGCCGCTGGAACCGGGCATGCAGAAAACATAGGTGCCGTTGGCGACACCGGCCAGCGCCCTGGACTGCAGGGTCGAGGTCTGTATTTCCTGCCAGGACACCATCCGGAACATTTCACCGAAGCCGGGAATCTCCTTGTCGAACAGTACCGCCACGGCCTCCGGCGTACTGTCGCGGCCGGTCACCCCGGTGCCACCGGTGGTCAATACCACCTGGACCCCCGGGTCAGCGATCCAGCGCGACAGCTCGGCCCGGATGCGGTAGATGTCGTCCGGTACGATGAGTTTCTCCGCCAGCCGATGGCCGGCAGC
>JALSRI010000083.1 GCA_026984835.1 Thiohalobacter sp.
GGTGACGTCCGGCTTTGCCATGGACAGCTTGTCCTGGGTCAGGCCGTAGAGCCGGTAGTACTCGTGTTCGCTGGGCAGCAGGGCGCCCTGCATGCGCTCGCGCTGCAGCCGCAGCATGATGATGACATCGGCGTCGCGGATGCCGTCGCGCAGGTTGTGGAACATCTGCACGCCCAGCGATTCGGTGTGTGCCGGCAGCAGGGTGCGCGGCGCCACCACCCGCACCTCGCCGGTGTTGAGCAGGTTCAGGGCATGGATCTGCGAGCGCGCCACCCGCGAGTGCAGGATGTCGCCGACGATGGCCACACGCAGTCGGCCGAAGTCGGCACCCTTCTCGCGGCGGATGGTGAACATGTCCAGCATGGCCTGGGTGGGGTGGGCGTGGCGGCCGTCGCCGGCATTGATGACGCTGACGTGGGGCAGCACGTGGCGGGCGATGAAGTGCGCCGTGCCGGAATCGGCGTGGCGCACCACGAACATGTCGACGTGCATGGCCTCCAGGTTGCGCAGGGTGTCGAGCAGGGTCTCGCCCTTGACGGCACTGGACGCGCTGACATTGATGTTGAGCACGTCCGCGGACAGGCGCTTGGCGGCCAGCTCGAAGGTGGTGCGGGTGCGCGTGCTGGCCTCGAAGAACAGGTTGACGATGGTCTTGCCGCGCAGCAGCGGCACCTTCTTGACCGTCTGCTCGGTGACGCCGGCGAAAGACTCGGCGGTGTCCAGGATCTCCTGCAGGATCGGTCGGTTCAGCCCCTCGATGGAAAGAAAATGCCGCAGCCGACCGTCTTCGCGAATCTGCAGGCTGGACTGGCTCATGTGTCTCGCTTTATCTCCAGGGCCAGGGGCTCGGGACCACTCAGCTTGACGTACTCGTTGTCCGCCAGCGTCATGTGCAGGCCGGTGACATCGGGCTCGATGGGCAGTTCGCGGCCGCCGCGCTCCACCAGCGTGGCGAGGATGATAGACGCTGGGCGGCCATAGTCAAACAGTTCGTTCATGGCGGCGCGGATGGTGCGGCCGGTGTGCAGCACGTCGTCGACCAGGATGATGTGACGGTCGTCGACGTTGAAGGGCAGTTGCGAGGGCTTCACCTGCGGGTTCATGCCGATGCGGGTGAAGTCGTCGCGGTAGAAGGAGATGTCGAGCACGCCGAGCGGCTCCTTGAGGCCGAGCTTGCGGTGCAGGGCCTCTGCCACCCACACGCCGCCGGTGTGGATGCCGACCATGGCCAGGCTGTCGGGCGGGCACTCGGCCGTCAGCTTGTGCAGCCGTTCGGCCATGTCGTCGATGATGGCGGGGATGTCGTGGTCGGATCTCACGCGTCGCGTGCCTCGCTGTGCAGCCAGTCCTGCAGGATCAGTTGTGCGGCCAGGGCGTCGATGCCGTCGCGCCGCCCGGCGGCGGCCGGCAGCTGTTCGGCCGCCCAGGAGCTCAGTCGTTCGTCCACTTCGTGGACCGGCAGCCCGAAACGGCCGTGCAGCTGGCGGGCGAAGCGCCGCGCCGATTCCGTCATGGCTTGTGTCTTGCCGTCCATATGATACGGGATTCCGACCACCAGCGCGTGCGGCTGCCAGGTGCGAATCAGCGCCTCGATACGCGCCCAGTCCGGCTTGCCGTCGCGCGCCGGCACCGTCTCCAGGGCGCTGGCCGTGCCGGTCACCTGCTGGCCGACCGCCACGCCGATGCGGCGGGTGCCGTAGTCGAAGCCGAGCAGGGTGGCAGCGCCACGCCCTTCAGCGGCCATCAGGCGTGACCGGCGTCACCCGACAGCAGGTCCAGGTCCACGCCCAGCGAGGCGGCGGCGGCCTTCCAGCGCTCTTCGTCGGGGGTGTCGAACAGGATGGCAGGGTCGGCCGGCCCGCTCAGCCAGGCGTTCTCGGTCATTTCGCGCTCCAGCTGGCCGGCGCCCCAGCCGGCGTAGCCGAGCGTCACCAGCAGCCGGTCCGGACCCTGGCCTGCGGCGATGGCGGCCAGGATGTCGGCCGACGAGGTGATGCCGATGCGGTCGGTGACCTTGAGGGTGGCCTCCCAGTCGCCCAGGGGTTCGTGCAGTACGAAGCCCCGGTCCTGTTGCACCGGCCCGCCCAGGTGCACCGGAATGCGGCTCGCCTCCGGGTCGCTGGCCTCGATCTTCATGTGGCTGAACACCTCGCCGAGCTGCATGTCCAGCGGCCGGTTCACCACCAGTCCCAGTGCGCCCTCGTCGTTGTGCTCGCAGACATAGGTCACGGTGTGGAAGAAATTGGGGTCTTCCAGCGCCGGCATGGCGATGAGGAAGTGGTTGGTCAGGTAGTCGCTGTCGCTCATGGGGAAAGTATCCGGCACCTGCTGCCGGGGCACAAGCCTTGTCGTACTAGCGCCCGTGCAGCCGGTTGCCGCTGGTGAACTCCCAGGTGCGGGTGATGTGGATGATATCGGTCTCCTTGCGGATCTCCGGCGGGAATGGCGGGTAGGGGGCTGCCAGCCGCACGATGCGGATGGCGGCGTCGTCGAGGATCTTGTGTCCGGATGGCCGCACCACGGTGATGTTGCGCACCGTGCCGTCGGCATTCAGGGCCACGTCCACGATCAGGCTGCCCGACAGGCGCTGGCGGCGCGCGGCGTCGGGGTAGTTCAGATCGCCGATGCGCTCCACCTTGGCCACCCATTCGCGCATGTAGTTGGCGTACTTGAACTCGCGCGTGCGCGCCGAGATGAATTTCTGCCGGGGCGCCTTGGAATAGGCCAGCAGCGACTGGTTGATCTGCTCGTTCAGCGTCAGGATCTCCATGCTGCGATCGATCATGTCGCGCAGCTTGCGCTTCTGGTCGGTGTTGTCGGGCCGCGGCCGGTCGGAGCGGGTGCGGCGTTCGCTGCGCTCGCGCGTGATCACCTGGGTGGTGGCCGGGTCGGGTTCGCTGGCGCCGGAAGGCGGCGCCTGCTCGATCAGTTCCTGCTGCGGACGCACGTGCTCGGTGGTGTTGCCACCGCCGTCCTGGCTGGCCTCGGCGAGGTAGTCGTAGTCCTCCGGCGGCGCCGTGCGGGTGGGGTTGACGATGACGATGTCCAGTGTCGGCGTTGTGGGGTCGGGTTTGTCGCGATCCTGCGAGTCGAAGCCGACGCCCAGGATGAATACCGCGTGCAGCGCAGCGGCGATGAACAGCGTCAATGCCAGGCGGTCGCCGTTGGGGCGTTCCATGGGGGGCTGGGAGGGCAGGTTCATGGTGCTCATGCGGGATTCCCTTCGTCTGTGACACCTATTATACCGCGGTTGTCAACAGCACTTTGCGGCAAGGGCGCGGAGAGCTTGATCGCCGGCGGCTCGTCGAGGAAGCGGACCCGCTCGCGCATGCCAGGGTTCATGTGGGCGGTCCCGTCGGTGTCGATCAGCAGCACGTAATGGACGCCCATGGAGCGGGCGATGGCGTGCCAGCCGGCGGGACCGGCGATGAACAGGGCGGTGGCGGCGGCGTCGGCCAGCGTCGGGTCGGTGCCGATGACGGTCACCGAGCGGCTGCCGCGGGCCGGCTCGCCGGTGCGCGGGTCGAGGATGTGGTGGACGCGGCGTCCGGCCTGCTCGTAGTAGCGCTCGTAGTCGCCGGAGGTGAACACGCATTCGCCGTCCGCCAGTTCGATGCGTGCCAGCACGCCGTCGCCACGCGGGTCGCGGATGCCGATGCGCCACGGCCGGTCGCCGTGGCGGCCGCTCACGCACAGGTCACCGCCGGCGTTGACGACGGCGTCGCGCAGGCCGCGCTCGCGCAACAGCCGCATGGCCTGGCCGATGGCGTAGCCCTTGGCGAAACCGCCGAAATCCAGTTGTACGGCCGGGTTGCGGCTCGACACGCGGTTGCCGTCCAGCACCAGTTGCCGGGTGCTGGGGTGGCCGGCCGCCGCCAGCGCGCGCGCCGCGGCGTCGGGCGGGGGGCCCGCTGCCGGGTCGTCCTGCTGGAACTTCCAGGCCTTGAGCAGGGCGCCGATGGCGGGGTTGAACAGCCCCTGGCTGCTCGCCTCCAGCCTTTGCGCCCGTTCCAGCAGCAGCCGGATGGAGTCCGGCACCTGCGCCGACCGGCCGGCGGCGATGGCGTGGTTGAGCGCCTGCAGCGGCCCCGGTTCCCAGGCGTGCCACAGGTGGTGGTCTTCCAGGAACATCGTCTCCACCGCCCGCACTGCCTCGCCGGCGCGCGCCGGCGAGGCGCCGTACAGGCTGACTTCCACGACGGTCCCGAAGGCGAGAAAGTCGCGTCGGAACAGCCTGGCGTCGTCGTCCGCGCAGCCGGCCAGGGACAGCGCCAGCCACCACAGCAGCAGGGCGCGCATCAGCGGCGTCGTTCCAGCCTCGCGGCGATCACGTTCATGAGCTGGCCGGCGATGTCGAGGTTGTAGAGGCGGTCGAGTTCCCGGACGCAGGTGGGGCTGGTGACGTTGATCTCGGTGAGGTAGTCGCCGATGACGTCCAGGCCGGCGAACAGCAGGCCGCGGCGCTTGAGCTCCGGCCCGACCTGCCCGCAGATCCAGCGGTCGCGGTCGTTCAGCGCCACGCCCTCGCCACGGCCGCCGGCGGCCAGGTTGCCGCGCGTCTCGCCCGCGGCCGGGATGCGTGCCAGCGCCCAGGGCACGGCCTCGCCATCGATCATCAGGATGCGCTTGTCGCCGCGGCTGATGTCGGGGATGAAGCGCTGTGCCATGGCGGTGCGGCGGCCGTGGTCGGTGAGGGTCTCCAGGATCACGCTCACGTTGGGGTCCTCGTCGCGGACCCGGAACACGGAAGCGCCGCCCATGCCGTCGAGCGGCTTGAGGATGACGTCGCCCAGTTCGGCGGCGAAGCGCCGCAGGCGGTCGGGATCGCGGCTGACCAGGGTTTCGACGCAGCACTGCGGGAACCAGGCGGTGAACAGCTTCTCGTTGCTGTCGCGCAACGCCGCCGCCCGATTGACCACCAGCAGACCCTCGTCCTCGGCCCGTTCCAGCAGGTAGGTGGTGTAGAGGAATTCCATGTCGAAGGGCGGGTCCTTGCGCATCAGGACCACGTCCAGGGAGGACAGCGCAAGGGTTTCGGCGGGCCCGCGGCTGAACCAGTCGTTGGCGCGGTCCTGGACCGTTAGTCCACGAACTTCGGCGAACGTGCGGCCATCGCGCAGGAACAGGTCTTTCTGCTCCATGTAGAACAGTTGCCAGCCACGTGCCTGGGCGGCCAGCAGCATGGCGAAGCTGCTGTCCTTGTGGACTTTGATGGACTCGATGGGGTCCATCACGATGCCGAGTTTGATGCTCATTTCTGCCTGTGCTCGCGGGGCGGCCGGCTGCGTAAAGTTTGCCTGACAGCGGACGATAGAACCGGGTAGCCGCAATTGTATAGCAAATCTGCCGGCAAAACGGGCGCTTGGCGCCAGCAGGGTCCGGGACGGGGTCGCATCGATCCGCGGCCGGGCTGAATGGGAACAGGATATTGGGTCAGGTACGAGCCGCATGCAAACCATTGTCGATTCAGTAGAAGCGGAAGAAACAGGGCGGGACGAGGGCGATTCCGGCGACGTCACGGCGGCGCCGGACGACATGTCGACCCTCAAGGTGATGATCATCGACGACAGCAAGACCATCCGCCGCACGGCCGAGTCCTTGCTGAAGAAGGAGGGCTGCCAGGTGGTTACCGCCACCGACGGTTTCGAGGCGCTGGCCAAGATCGCCGACGAAAAACCCGACATCATATTCGTCGACATCATGATGCCCAGGCTGGACGGTTACCAGACCTGCGCCCTCATCAAGAACAACCAGGTCTTCAAACACACGCCGGTCGTCATGCTGTCCAGCAAGGACGGCCTGTTCGACCGTGCGCGGGGCCGCATCGTCGGTTCGGACCAGTACCTGACCAAGCCGTTCACCCGCGAAGAATTGCTGGGTGCGATCCGGGAACATGTCGGCAGGTCCGATTGAACTTTTCGCCGGCGCGGGCGGCCCTGTCAGCCGTTCGCGCCTGCCGGCACCAGAGCCGGCTCGTAGAGCAGTCACTGATCCAAGGGGTAGCTGGAAATGGCACAAATACTGATAGTTGATGATTCGCCGACCGAGATCCACGTGCTCAAGAGCATGCTGGAAAAGCATGGATTCGAGGTCGAGACCGCCGAGAACGGTACCGAGGGCATCGAGCGCGCCAAGGAACTCAAGCCCGACCTCATCCTGATGGACGTGGTCATGCCGGGCCTGAACGGCTTCCAGGCCACACGCCAGTTGACGCGCGACGCCGAGACGGCCTCCATCCCGGTCCTGATCGTGACCACCAAGGACCAGGAAACCGATCGAGTGTGGGGCATGCGCCAGGGCGCGAAGGACTACCTGACCAAGCCCGTCACCGAGAAGAGCCTGCTCGAGAAGATCAACGCCACCCTGGCGGTCGCCGGCTGACATGGAAGGCAAGCAGCCCGTCAGCATGCGCCGGTCGCGGTCGCCGCTGCAATGGCTGGCGCGTCTCGAGTCACTGTGCCTCGCCAATGCGCGCAACCTGCCGCGCCAGGAGAACACGGAACAGGTGTGGGTCGGTATCGGTTTCCGGCTGGGTGACATGAAGCTGGTGGCGCCGCTGGGTGAAGTGGTGGAGATTCTGACGCCGCCGGCGTTGTCGCGGGTGCCGCGCACCAAGCCCTGGGTATGCGGGATCGCCAATGTGCGCGGCAACCTGCTGCCCATCATGGACCTTCAGGGCTACCTGTATGACCGCCCGGCGCATATCGACCGCCGCAGCCGCATCCTGGTGGTCGATCACGAGGGCCTGTACTCGGGGCTGGTGGTGGACGCGGTTCTGGGTCTGAAGCACTTCGTGGATGCACAGCGCTGTGAGGAACTGCCGGACGGCGACGAGCGTGTACACGCATACCTGAGCCACGGGTTCAGGACGGATGAAGAGCACTGGGGTGTGTTCAGCATGCATCTTCTGGCGAAGATGCCGCAGTTCGTGCAAGCGGCTGTGTAGTTGCCGGGCACCGTACTTAATCGAGTTGGGGAAGACGACACAATCTGGTCAGGAGAGGAAGCATGAGTACTGCGAAACCGGCCCATCTGAAAGTGGGTTCAAACAAAAGGACGATGTACCTGATTACGGCGCTGCTGGCGTCCCTGGGCGCCATGGTCGGCGTGTTCTGGTACACGGGCATGCAGGCGGATTTCGACAAGGAATACGGCGGCTACACCAGTGAGCAGCAGGTGCTGTCACAGCGTATCGCCAAGTATGCCCTGCAGGCGTCTGCCGGCGAGGAAGGCAGTTTCGAGAAGCTGGCCACCTACCGCGATCGCTTCCAGGAACTCCTGGGCTACGAAAAGGATGGCAATGCCGCGACGGGTCTGCCGCCCAGCCCCGAGGCGGTGGCCGACGATCTGGCCGGGCTCGACAAGGAATGGCAGAAGTTCCGTTCCAGCGTGGACTTCGTGCTCGGCGGCCGCGAGACCGTCGATACGGTGGCCGAGGCCGGCAAGGTGATCAACGAGATTATGCCCAAGCTGCAGGCCTACGACGAACAGGTTGTGGACGCACTGATCCAGAAGGGCGCCAACCGCAACAAGGTGGCGCTGGCGACCCGCCAGCTCATGTTGTCGCAGCGCATCGTCAACAACATCAACCATGCCTTGAGCGGCGAGGACGTGGAACTCGCTATCGAACGCTTCTCCGAGGATGTCGAAGAATACGGTACGGTGCTGGAAGGCATGGTGCGCGGCAACGACACGGTTCGCAAGGTCAACGACAAGAGCATCCAGGCCAAGCTGTTCGAGACCTCCATGCTGTTCAAGATCGTTTCCGATTACGTCGAGGAGCTGCTCGACACCTCGGACGACCTGCTGGAGATCCAGTCAGCGGCGTCGAGCATCGCCGAGCAGTCCGACAATCTGTTCGCCAGTGCCCTGCAGTTGCAGAACGCCTATTCCCTGGCGGCCGACCTGCGGCCCGTCCAGCCCGAAATGGCCTACCTCTTCGGCGGTGTGGCTATCCTGGTGCTGTTCCTGCTGGGCATGCAGGTGTACCGGGACCAGGAGCGCCGGCGCCAGGCGGCCGAGCAGGAGAATGCGTCCAACCAGCAGGCCATCCTGCGGTTGCTCGATGAAATGGGCAACCTCGCCGACGGTGACCTGACCACCTACGCGACGGTGACCGAGGATTTCACCGGCGCCATTGCCGACTCCGTCAACTTCACCATCGACGCCCTGCGCGACATGGTCTCGACCATCAACGAGACCGCGTCGCAGGTATCCTCGGCTGCTCGACAGACCCAGGATACGGCGCGTCACCTCACCGAGGCGAGTGAGCACCAGGCCGAGGAAATCACCTCGGCCACCACCGCCATCAACGAAATGGCCGTATCTATCGAAGAGGTGTCGAAGAATGCCGAGGACACGACCCAGCTGGCCAGGAAGTCGGTTGACACCGCCAAGAAGGGCAGCGGCACGGTACGCCGCAACATCGAGGGCATGGACCGGATCCGCGAGACCATCCAGGAGACCTCCAAGCGCATCAAGCGTCTGGGTGAAAGCTCGCAGGAGATCGGCGACATCGTCGAACTCATCAACGACATCGCCGAGCAGACCAACATCCTGGCCTTGAATGCCGCCATTCAGGCGGCCATGGCCGGTGAGGCGGGCCGCGGCTTCGCGGTGGTGGCGGACGAAGTGCAGCGTCTCGCCGAGCGTTCCAGTAACGCGACCAAGCAGATCGAGGCCCTGGTCAAGACCATCCAGACCGACACCAACGAGGCGGTCATCTCCATGGAACAGAGTACCGCCGGCGTGGTCAACGGTGCCCGGCTGGCCGAGGACGCCGGCGAGGCGCTGGAGGAGATCGAGAACGTGTCGGAGAGCCTGGCCGACCTCATCCAGAACATCTCTGCTTCCGCCCGCCAGCAGTCGCGTGCGGCGACCAGCATTTCCGAGACCATGCACGTCATCCAGGAGATCACCACCCAGACCTCTGCCGGCACCAACGAGACGGCGGCGTCGATCGGCAACCTGGCCGCACTGGCCGAGGAGATGGGTAACTCGGTTGCCGGCTTCAAGCTGCCCGAGTAGGACAGGAGAAACCGGTGGTCCAGGCGACTGCACAGATGTCAGCCGGCAGGCGGCCCGTTCCGGGCCGCCTGCCGGATATGGACGACAGGCAGTTCTCCGACTGGGTCGATCTCATCGAGCAGCGCACGGGCCTGTGCATTGCGCCCCAGCGGCGGTCGTTCCTGAACACCGGCATCCGCCTGCGCATGGGGGAAATCGGCTGTCATGACTACCATGAGTACTACCGGCAACTCGCTGCAATGCCCGAACAGGCAAGCGAGTGGCGCTTGCTGGTCGACCGTCTCACCGTGCACGAGACGCGTTTCTTCCGGCATCCACCCTCTCTGGCATTGTTGCGCGACGAGTGGCTGGAGCGCTTGTCCACGTCAGCGGAGCGGCGCCCCTTGCGCGCCTGGAGCGTAGGTTGTGCCAGCGGCGAAGAAGCCTACACCCTTGCCATGCTCATCGACGCTCATCTGGAGTCGGCGCGGGACGAGCGCGGTTTCAGCGTGACGGGCTCGGATATCAGCCAGCCTGCCGTCGCCCGCGCACGCACCGGCGTCTACGACATCCGCAGCCTGGCCGCGATCGAGCCGGCCTTCGCGCGGCGCTATTGCCGCATGCTGGCGGATGGACGCTTCGAGATCGACGCCGGTCTGCGCGACCGGGTCCGTTTCACGCAGCTCAACCTGCGCAGGCTTTCGACGACGCCGTACCATGGGCTCGATCTCGTATACTGCCAGAATCTGCTGATCTACTTCGATCGCGAACAGCGCGTGGACATCGCCGGCCGGTTGGCGGCATGCCTGCGTCCCGGGGGGGTGCTCGTGCTGGGGCCAGGCGAGCTCGTGGGCTGGCGGCCGGAGGGCATGGAGAGGATCCGCCATGACGATACGCTCGCCTGGTGGCGGGTCGACGCGTCAGTCGGCGGGAAGACAAAGGAATCACAATGAACGACGCAATCGATTTCAGCACCCTCAGCTGGGTGAAGGCCGAACTGGACGTCACGCTGAAAGAGGCGAGGCAGGCGCTCGAAGCCTACGTGGAGCACCCGGACGACGAGGCCCGGGCCGGTATCCTCGCCACCCACCTGCACCAGGTCTATGGCACCCTGCAGATGGTCGAACTCCACGGCGCCGCGCTGCTGGCCGGGGAGATGGAGCAGGTCGCCCTGTCGCTGCGTACGGACGGCGGCGGCCGTCGCAGCGAGGCACTGGATGTACTCATGCGCGCCATTCTGCAGCTGCCCGACTACCTGGACCGGCTGGTCGCAGGCCACCGGGACATACCCCTGGTACTGCTGCCCCTGCTCAACGACCTGCGCGCCGTGCGTGGCGAGAACCTGCTCTCCGAGGGCAGCATGTTCTCGCCCGACCTGGACAGGCCGCTGCCCGACTCCCTCGTGCAGCAGCCGGCCGTCGGGGACCTGCGCGAGCATGCCCGGGAGATTCGCCACCGTTTCCAGACCGGCCTGCTGGGCCTGTTCCGGGGGCGGGACACCGGCGAAGCCCTGGCCGCGCTCTCCGGGGCGCTCGACTCGCTGATCGCCATCAGTTCACGTCCCTCCAGCGTGCGCCTGTGGTGGACGGCCGCTGGCGTGGTCGATGCCCTGCGCAGCGACGCCCTGCCCGACAGCGTGTCCGTGAAGCGCCTGCTGGGCCAGGTGGACCGTTGCATCCGCGACCTCGTCGAGCACGGCGAGGACCCACGTTTTTCCGGTGCCTGCGACGAACTGTGCAGGAACCTCTTGTTCTACGTCGGCCAGGCGCAGGGCGGGGGCGAGCGTGTCGCGCAGATCTGCGACACCTACGATCTGCACGAACTGCTGCCGGGCGAGGAAGAGCTGGCGGCCGCGCGGGAGAGTCTGAGCGGCCAGAACGCCGACCTGTTCCGAACCGTTGCCACCGCCGTCAAGGAAGAGCTGGGACGGCTCAAGGACAGCCTGGACATCGTACTGCGCAGCGGCCAGACCGGCAGCGGCGAACTGGCCGCCATGGTCGATTCCCTGCAGGCACTGTCCGATACCCTGGGCATGCTCGGGCTTGGCGCCGCGCGCCAGGCTGTGCTCGACAAGGCGAGCGAGTTGCGCGCCTGTGTCGACAGCGACACCGCGCCCGCGGAAACCACCCTCATGGATGTCGCCAGCACCCTGTTGTTCGTCGAATCCTCGGTCGAGCGGCTCGGCCAGGAGGGACCGGCCGCTGCGGCGCAGGATCAGATGGCGGCGTCCGAGTTCGACCAGGTCAAGCAGGTGGTGCTCAACGAGGCCATCTCCGACCTGACCCGGGCCAAGGAGGCCATCGTCAGCTATGCGGAAAGCAGGGATCACAGCGATATCGCCGAAGTGCCGCAGCTGCTGGGCCAGGTCAAGGGCGGGCTGCTGCTCCTTGGCGAGACCCGGGCGGCGGCGCTGATCGCTTCGGCCGCGCGCTACATCGAACAGCGTCTGCTGGAACAGCAGGCCGAACCCGATCCGCACGAGATGGACTCGCTGGCCGACGCCATCTGTGGTATCGAATACTTCCTGGAAGGCCGGCGCGAGTACCGGTTCTACGGGCAGGCGGCCATGGATATCGCCGAGCAGCGCGTCGAGTCGCTGGGCTTCCCGGCGCAGGACGCGAGCGGCGAGTCGGCTGCCGTCGAAGACGACGGTGGCAGCGCGGCTTCGGCGGAAGAGGCCGCGGCCGGGGAAGACCGGCCGCCGGAGACGGTGGCCGCCGACGAGCGTCCGGAGGATGCGGAACCGGAACCGGGGGAGACACCGGCCGACGTCGTGGACGAAGCCATGCGGATCGCGGACGCCGGGTCGGTGGTTGACGCCGAACCGCCCGCGGATACGGAGCCGGCGCTGGATGAAACGGGGGAGTCGCTCGCCGAGGCGCAGCAGTCGCATGACACCGGTCCCGACGCGGTGGAAGATGCCGCGGACGCGGTCGTCGGGGAGGAAGACGAAGCCTTTGCGCAGCTGGCGGTGGTGGGCGAGGAGACCGACGAGGAAATCCTCGAGATATTCATCGAGGAGGCCGAGGAGGAGATCGCCTCCATCCACGAAAACCTGCCGCGCTGGCGCAACGACCTGGACGATGCCGATGCCCTGGCCACCATGCGCCGGTCCTGGCATACGCTGAAAGGCAGCGGCCGGCTGATCGGCGCCATGCGCATCGGCGAGTTCGCCTGGGCGTTCGAGAACATGCTCAACCGGGTCATCGACGGTACGGTGGCGCCACAGCCGCCGCTGCTGGACCTGCTCCAGGACGCGGTCGATACCCTCCCGGAACTGGTGGCACAGATACAGCATGGCACGCCGGTCGCCCGGCCGGCCGGCTGGCTGATGCGCTGCGCGGATGCGCTGAGCGCCGGCGAACCGCTGCCGGAACGCGCCGTCGCCGGCGCGCCCGCCGACGCAGCGGCTCCGCTCCCGGAAGAGGTCGCTGCCGGGGAGGAGGCTGCGGAAGAGACCGCCGCCGCGGTCGAATCACCCGAAACCGCCGTCCAGGACACCGTCGCCGCACCACGGGCGGGGGATGCCGCCGCGATCGAAGACGGCTTCATGGACCCGGAACTGTTCGAGATCTTCGATTCCGAGACGCGTGTCCACCTGTCGAGTATCCAGGCCTTCCTCGACGGCGGCGCGGCGGCGCCGACCGAAGACCTGGTGCGCGCCCTGCACACCCTGCACGGCAGCGCCCACATGGCCGAGGCGGACGCCATCGCCCGCATCGCCGGCGAACTGGAGAAGTACGTCAAGGCCGCCCAGGCCAGCGAGCAGGACATCGATGCCGATGGCCGCAGGGCCCTGGCCGACGGCGCCGCCCTGATCGAGGAAATGATGGAGTCGCTGCCGGGCGAAGCCGCCGTCGCCGATGGGCTGGACGCCCTGCTGGGCCGGGTCGCAGATCTGCAGGAGCAGGCCGCCGTCGAGGCGCTGCAGCAGGCCGCGCCGGCCGGGGAGACGCAGCAGCCGACAGACGAAGTGGAGAATGCCGGTGCCGACGAAGCGGCGGAGGTGGCGGGCGAGGCCCCGGTCGATCCCTACGCTGACTGCGATGCCGAACTGGTGGAGATATTCCTGGAAGAAGGCGCCGGGATTCTGGAACGCAGCGACGCCGCCATCCAGGCCTGGCACGAATCGAACGATACCGCCGCCGCAGTGGAACAGTTGCAGCGAGAGCTGCACACCCTGAAGGGTGGGGCGCGCATGGCGGAGATCAACGCCATCGGCGACCTGGCCCACGCGGTGGAGTCGTTGCTCATGGCCGTTTCCGGGCAGCCGGCGGGCGGCATGGCAGATGCCGTGGTGCAGGGCGTGCAGGAAGCCCTGGACCGGCTGGTGGATATGCTGGTCCAGGTGCGCTCGCGGCAGCCGCTGGAGCCGGCCGACGCGCTGCTGGCCCGCCTCGATGCGCTGCGCGAGCAGTGGCTGACGAGCGCGGATGAAGCGGCGGAAGAACCGGAAGAGCCGGCGCCGGAAGCCGGTGTTCCGGCCGCCGGGGCGGAGATGCCCGCCGTCGTCACCGAGGCGGAACCGGGCGAGGCGCCTGCCGGTGGCGGCACCGTCTATGACGAACTGGACCAGGAACTGCTCGAAGTCTTCCTGGAAGAGGCCCACGATATTCTCGAGAACAGCGAGAACACGCTGCAGGCCTGGAAGGCCAGTCCCGCCGACAGGATGCTCATCGCCGACCTGCAGCGGGAGCTGCATACGCTCAAGGGCGGCGCCCGCATGGCCGACATCGGCGAAATCGGCGACCTGTCCCATGCCATGGAGTCGCTGATCGTGGCGACCGCCGATGGCAGCGTGCAGCCCTCGGCGGAAATGTTCGCCCTCCTGGAACAGACCCACGACCGCCTGGCGACGATGGTGTCCCGGGTCCGTGAGCGGCAGCCGCTGGCGGTCGACGCCGCGCTGCTGGACGCGTTGCGGGGCCTTAAGGAAGGGGGGCGGGCGGCGGAATCGCCGGCGGCGGTGGAGGAACCGGTCGTCGAGCGGGTCGGGCCGGCTGCGGACACGCCGCATATCGAACGCCGCGCCGCGCCGCGGGCGCCCAAGGAACTGGTCCGGGTGCGTGCGGACATGCTGGACAACCTGGTCAACTATGCCGGTGAAGTCAGCATCTACCGCTCGCGCCTCGAACAGCAGGTGGGTGCCTCGCGCTTCAACCTGGTCGAGCTGGAGCAGACGGTGACGCGCCTGCGTGAACAGCTGCGCAAGCTGGAGATCGAGACCGAGGCGCAGATCCTGTTCCGCTACGAAAAGGAAATCGAGGAATCCGGCGACGACTTCGATCCGCTGGAGATGGACCGCTATTCCAACCTGCAGCAGCTGTCACGCTCGCTGATGGAGAGTGTCGGCGACATCGACAGTATCCAGAACCTGCTCGACAACATCGCCCGCGAGTCGGAAACCCTGCTGCTGCAGCAGGCGCGCGTCAACACCGAGCTGCAGGAAGGTCTCATGCGCACCCGTATGGTGCCCTTCATCGGCCTGGCCCCGCGCATGCGCCGCATCGTGCGCCAGACCTGCCAGCAGCTGGGCAAGAAGGCGGAGCTGGAGCTGTCGGGCGCCGAGGGGGAGATGGACCGCACGGTCATCGATCGGGTCATTGCGCCCATCGAGCACATGCTGCGCAACGCGATCTCCCACGGTATCGAGACGCCGGAACAGCGCCGCGCCGCCGGCAAGCCGGAAACGGGCACCATCGCCATCTCGCTGACCCGCGAATCGTCCGAAGTGGTGCTGAAGATCCGCGACGACGGCGCCGGCATCAGGCTCGACGCCATCCGCAGCAAGGCCATCGAGCGCGGCCTGCTGGCCGCCGATGCCGAGGTCAGCGACAACGATATACTGCAGTACATCCTCGAGACCGGTTTCAGCACCGCCGAGGAAGTGACCCAGATCGCCGGTCGCGGCGTCGGCATGGATGTGGTGAACAGCGAAGTCAAGCAGCTCGGCGGTTCGTTGCACATCGACTCGAAGGAAGGCCAGGGCACCACCTTCACCATCCGTCTGCCCTTCACGCTGGCCGTCAACCAGGCGCTGCTGATCGAAGTCGGCGAGGATCCCTATGCCATACCCCTGTCCAGCATCCAGGGTATCGTGCGCATGCGCCGCGAGGACCTGCAGTCCTACTACGACGATCCCGATGCGCGTTTCGAATATGGCGGCTTTGCATACGAAGTCCGTCACCTGGGCAGCCTGCTGGGCCTGAGCAGGCCCAACCTGGATTCCATGGCGCGGCGTATCCCGGTGCTGCTGGTGAGAACCGGTGACTACACCGTGGCGCTGCAGGTGGAGAACCTGATGGGCAGCCGCGAGATCGTGGTCAAGTCGGTCGGCCCCCAGATCAGCACCGTGCGCGGCGTGTCCGGCGCCACCATCCTCGGTGACGGCAGCGTGGTCATGATCCTGGATGTCGCGGCGCTGCTGCGCGGCGGTACGGCCACGGTGCTGAACGAGGTCGAGGACATGTTCCGACAGCCGGTCCAGTCCAGCGGTACGACGGTCATGGTGGTTGACGATTCCATCACGGTGCGTAAAGTGACGACCCGACTGCTGGAGCGCAACGAAATGAATGTCATTGCCGCCAAAGACGGGGTCGACGCCGTGTCCAAACTGCAGGACCACCTGCCCGACGTCATGCTGCTGGATATCGAGATGCCGCGCATGGACGGTTTCGAACTGGCCACCCACGTTCGCAACGATCCGCGCCTGAGGCATATCCCCATCATCATGATCACTTCGCGAACCGGCGACAAGCATCGCCAGCGCGCCCTGGAGATCGGCGTCAACCGCTACCTGGGCAAGCCGTTCCAGGAGGCGGAGCTGCTTTCGACCATCGAAGAGGTCATGCAGGACAGCCTGGCCGATGCCTGAGCCGGACGTGCCGCTCAGGGTGGCGCTGCTGGCCGATGCCGCCACTGGCGGGCGCTTCCGCGCGCTGCTGGAAGGGAAGGGCGTGGTGGTGGTGGATGCCGCAGCGTGTCAGCAGATCAGCGATGTCGCGGACGTGCTGCTGGTCGACGTGGCGACGCAGGATGCGGACCCGCAGGCCATCCTGGCCTGGTCTCCGCTGCCGGTGCTGTTCAACGAGGGCGGCGTCGTCGACGACGCGGTCTGGCACCGGCGCCTGCTGGCAAAGCTCGAATGGCTGGCGCGGGCCGCCGGCCGGGAAGCCCGGCATGAGGCCGACGCCGTGGACGAGCGGCCGGCGCGGGTCGTGGTCCTGGGCGGGTCGCTGGGCGGGCCGCGGGCGCTGGCGCGGTTCTTCGAGGCCCTGCCGGGCGGCCTGCCGGTGGGTTTCCTGCTGGTCCAGCACATGGCCGAAGCCTTCCAGGACATGTTGTGCGGCCAGCTGGGACGCTGCACCAGTTATCCCGTGGCGGTGCTGGACGGCGGCCAGGCCATCACCGCCGGCCGGGCCTGGATCGTGCCGGCGGACGCCAGGGTGGCATTCGACGGGCAGGGCCGGGCGCAGCGGCTGGAGGACGGCTGGGGTCCGGGCTTCCGGCCCAGCATCGACGCCGTGCTGGAGAGCGCCGCGGTGAGCTGGGGCGGGCAGTGCGGCGCCATCCTGTTCAGCGGCGCCGGCGACGACGGTGTCGGCGGCTCTGCAGCGGTGGTCCGGCAGGGCGGCTTCGTGTGGACGCAGTCGCCGGAGAGCTGCGTCATGCCCGGCCTGCCGGACGCGGTGCGGCGCGCCGGCCACG
>JALSRI010000084.1 GCA_026984835.1 Thiohalobacter sp.
CACCCACCTGCTGCACGCGGCCCTGCGCCGGGTGCTGGGCGAGCACGTACAGCAGAAGGGTTCGCTGGTCGACGCCGGGCGGCTGCGCTTCGACTTCTCCCACTTCGAGCCCGTGACGCCGGAACAACTGGCCGAGATCGAGGCGCTGGTCAACGCCCAGATCCGCGCCAACGCCCCGGTCGAGACCCGCATCATGCCCATCGAGCAGGCCATGCAGGCCGGCGCCATGGCGCTGTTCGGCGAAAAGTACGGCGACGAGGTGCGGGTATTGTCCATCGGCGATTTTTCCACCGAGCTGTGCGGTGGCACCCACGCCGCGCGGGCCGGCGACATCGGCTGCTTCAAGATCCTGTCCGAGAGCGGTATCGCCTCCGGCGTGCGCCGCATCGAGGCGGTCACCGGCCAGGCGGCGCTGGACTACGTGGCGAAACTGGAAAAGACCCTGGACGAGGTCGCCGGCCTGGTGCGCGGCGGCCGCGAGGATGCCCCGGCCCGCGTCAACCAGCTGGTCGAGCGCAGCCGCCGGCTGGAGAAGGAACTGGAAGCCCTGAAGGCGAAGCTGGCCAGCAGCCAGGGCAGCGACCTGGCCGGCCAGGCGGTGGACGTCGACGGCATCCAGGTGCTGGCGGCGCGCCTCGACGGCGCCGACGGCAGGGCCCTGCGCGAGGCCGTCGACCAGCTCAAGAACAGGCTGGGCCGGGCGGCCGTGGTGCTGGCCGCGGTCGACGGCGGCAAGGTGGCGCTGGTGGCGGGCGTCACCAAGGGCGAGACCGGCCGCATCAAGGCCGGTGAACTGGTCAACCAGGTGGCGCAGCAGGTCGGCGGCCGCGGTGGCGGCCGCCCCGACATGGCCCAGGCCGGCGGCAGCCGGCCGGAGAACCTCGACGCGGCGCTGGCCTCGGTGCCGGACTGGGTGCACGAGCGGCTGGCGGTGGCGGCGGGGTGAACGGCCCCCTTTTCGTCATTCCGGCGCAGGCCGGAATCCAGCCGCCTGGTCCGCCCGCCGGATCGCTGCTTGCGCGGGCTGTTCGCGGCCCGCGATAGACGCTTTCAGTTCTTCCGCGGCCCCAGCGTCTGCAGATAGGCCGCGATCTCCGAGCGGCAGGCGTTCCACTGTTCCGGTGACTGGTCGACCTTGAACACGCCGATGCAGCCCTCCAGCACGGCGACCAGGAAGCGCGCGACCCGGTGGCTGTCCAGGTCCTGGCGAATGTGGCCGGCCTGCTTGCCGCGTTCGAACATGGCGGCGAAGGCGTCGATCCAGCGGGCGAACAGCCCGGCGATGCGCTGCTGGAAGCCCTCGTCCTGGGTGGCCATCTCCTGGGCCAGATTGTTCAGCGGGCAGCCGTACAGGCGCATGGCGGGCGGAATGCGTTCGCCGACGCTGTCCAGCAGGCGGGGGAGGTCCCGGACCGGGTCGTCGATGGCGGCGAGCGGTTTCAGCCACACCGCTTCGACCAGCGGCCCGATCTGTTCCTCCAGCACGGCATAACCCAGTTCCTTCTTGCTGCCGAAATGGTGGTAGAAGGCGCCCTTCTGCAGGCCCGCCAGGCGCAGTACCTCGTCGATGCGCATGCCCTGGTAGCCATGGGCATGGATTTCCTGGAAAGCCGTCTCCAGCAGGCGCTCCCGCGTTCTCTGTGGGTTTCTGATGGTCATGGGTCTGTCCGGTATGGGGCCGCGGCACGGCATTCTACATCGGAAGTATAGACAAACCAGTTGGTCTCCGCTAATCTTTGTCCGAACGAACCGGTCCGTCCGCAGAAGGCGGGGCCAACGATACACCAATGCGCGTCGGATTTCCGATGGAGAGGAGCCCGGAATGACTCACGACACCCTGAGAACGACCACGGCCTGGCGGGTTTTCTGGTGGATCACCCGCTACCCCAAGACCTTCATCCACCTGGGGCTGGTCCTGATCCTGGCCGGCGCCGCCTTCATCCCCACGCTGGTCAAGGACACCCGCTCGGACGCCTTTCTGCCGGACGACGAACCGGCGCTGCTGTACCGCGACAAGGTCAAGGCCATATTCGGCCTCACCGACCCCATGGTGGTGGCGGTGGTCAACGACGGACCGCACGGCGTGTTCAATCCCCACACCCTGGCCCTGGTGGACTGGCTGACCACCGAGATCGGCAAGCTCGACAACGTCGACCCCGACCGCCTGACCAGCCTCGCCACCGAGAACAACATCACCGGCTACGAGGAGGGCATGCGGGTGGATCCGTTCTGGGAAGAGGCGCCGGTCAGTCAGCAACAGGCGGACAGGGTGCGGGCCGCAGTGATGGATTTTCCGCTCTATGTCGGCAGCCTGGTGGCGCCGGACGGCAGCGGCACCCTGATCGTGGCCGAGGTGGCCGACCAGACGCAGGCGCAGCGCCTCTACCAGGACCTGCTGGCGCTGGCCGAACGCGCGCCCCGCCGGGGTGGTGAGGCCATACGGGTCGCTGGCGAAGGCGCGGTCAGCGGCTATCTGGGCAGCTATATCGATGCCGACGCGGAACGGCTCAACCCGCTGGCGGCGCTGATCATCACCCTGGTGCTGGTGCTCGCTTTCCGTACCGTGCGCGGCGCCCTGCTGCCCAACTTCGTTGTGCTGGCCACCGTGGCCGCCGCCCTCGGCCTGATGGCGGCTCTCGACGTGCGCTTCTTCGTCATCACCAACGGCCTGCTGCCGGTGCTCATCGGTATTGCCGTGGCGGACTCGTTCCATATTTTCAGCCAGTACTACGAGGAGCAGGCGCGCCATCCCGACGAGGGACCACGCGACGTCGTGGTGCGGACCATGGTGCACATGTGGCGGCCCATCACCATGACCACGCTGACCACCATCGCCGGCTTCCTGGGGCTGTACCTGGCATCCGTGATGCCGCCGATGAAATATTTCGGCCTGTTCGCCATCGTCGGTGTCAGCGCCGCCTGGCTGTATTCCGTGACGGTGCTGCCCTGCTGGCTGAGCCTGCTCCGCCTCAAGCCCAGCCCCGCCTACCGGCCCGATCCTGGCGCCGGCACCGTCCGGGTGGACGCCTTCGGCAGGGTCATGACCCGGTTCGGCCAGGGCGTGGCCAGGCACCCCGGCTGGATCCTCGGGCTCGCCGCCCTGGCCGGGGTGACGGGTATCTATGGTGCCACCCAGCTCGAACTCAACGAGGCGCGCATCCGTGTGTTCCAGAAGGACGAACCCATCGTGCGCGCGGACAGTACGCTCAACCAGCGCTTCGATGGTGTCCATTACCTCGACGTTCTCATCGAGACTCCCTCCCCCGAAGACATTTTCGACCCGGGCAACCTCAGACGCATCGAAGCCCTGCAGGCCTACGCCGAGACCCTGCCGCACGTGGGTGGCAGCACCTCGGTGGTGGACTACCTCAAGCAGATGAACCGCTCCCTCAACGAAGGCCGGCCCGAGGCCTATGTCCTGCCGGACGACAAGGAGCTGGTTGCCCAGTATTTCCTGCTCTATTCGGCCAGCGCCGACCCGGACGACTTCCAGGAGGAGGTGGATTACGACTACCGGCTCGCCAATGTCCGCATCACCATGAACTCGGGCAAGTACTCCGACGAAAAGGTGGTGGTCGAGGCCATGCAGGACTACATAGACGACCACTTCAACGCCCCCGGCATTCGCGCCAACCTGTCCGGCCGGGTCAATGTCGATTACCACTGGATC
>JALSRI010000085.1 GCA_026984835.1 Thiohalobacter sp.
TCGGGTTCGGGTATGTCGTGGCTCATGCGGTTCAGTCCAGCGCGAACTCCTGCCGCCAGGATTCGTCCCTGGCGGTTTTCGGTTGCGCCTGCTTGTCCAGTATACAGTTGCCGAGCACCAAGTGGTCCATTTCGGTGCGCATGAAGCAGCGCCAGGCGTCCTCGGGTGTGCAGACGATGGGCTCGCCGCGCACGTTGAAGGAGGTGTTGACCAGCACCGGGCAGCCGGTGCGGCGCTCGAAGGCCGCCAGCAGCCGGTGGAAGCGCGGGTTGGTGTCGGCGTGCACGGTCTGGATGCGGGCCGAGTAGTCCACGTGGGTGACGGCCGGCAGTTCGGAGCGCGGGATCATGAGCTTCTCGATGCCGAACAGGCGCTTCTGCGCCTCGCTCATGGCCAGCCGCCGGTCCCCGCGCACGTCGGCCACGATCAACATGTAGGGGCTGGGGCGGTCGAGTTCGAACCAGTCCGACACCCGTTCGTCCAGCACCGCCGGGGCGAAGGGCCGGAAGGATTCGCGGTACTTGATCTTCAGGTTCATCACCGACTGCATGGCGGTGTTGCGGGGATCGCCGAGGATGGAACGCGCCCCCAGCGAGCGCGGGCCGAACTCCATGCGGCCGTTGAACCACCCCACCACCTTGCCGGCGTCCAGCAGGCCGGCCAGTTCCTCGAACAGGGCGTCGTCGTCCAGCGTCCGGTAGGGGATGCCTCCGGCGTCCAGGAAGGCGCGGATGGCCGCGTCGTCGAAGGCCGGTCCCAGGTAGGCACCCTGCATGCCGTCGGGCTGCCGGGGCGTGCGCGGCTCGCCCAGGTATTCGTGCCAGGTGGCCAGCGCCGCGCCCAGGGCACCGCCGGCGTCGCCGGCGGCCGGCTGGATCCAGATGTCCGCGAACGGCCCCTCGCGCAACAGGCGGCCGTTGGCGACGCAGTTCAGCGCCACGCCGCCGGCCAGGCACAGCCTGTCCACGCCCAGTTCCCGGTGCACGGTGCGCGCCAGCCTCAGCACGATCTCCTCGGTCACCACCTGGATGGAGCGCGCCAGGTCCATTTCGCGCTGGCCGATGTCGGACTCGGGGCGCCGCGGCGGGCCGCCGAACAGGGCGTCGAACCGGCGGTTGGTCATGGTCAGGCCGGCCGGGTAGTCGAAATACGTCATGTCCAGCCGGAAGCTGCCGTCCTCCTTGAGGTCCAGCAGCTTGTCGAGGATGAGGTCCACGTAGCGCGGCTCGCCGTAGGGCGCCAGCCCCATCAGCTTGTACTCGCCCGAATTGACCTTGAAGCCCGCGTAATAGGTGAAGGCGGAATAGAGCAGGCCCAGCGAATGCGGGAAGTCGATCTCCCACTGCGGCGTCAGGCGGTTGTCCTCGCCCAGCCACACCGAGCTGGTGGCCCATTCGCCGACGCCGTCCAGGCACATGACGGCGGCCTTTTCGAACGGGCCCGGGTAGAAGGCCGAGGCGGCGTGCGAATGGTGGTGCTCGCCGAACAGCAGCGGCGGCAACGCCTTTTCGCTGCAGCCGGCCAGCCCCGCCAGCTCCTTCTTCAGCAGGCCCTTGAGATAGAGCTTTTCCTTCAGCCACACCGGCATGGCGGTGACGAAGGAGCGGATGCCGCGCGGCGCGCAGGCCAGGTAGGTTTCCACCAGCCGCTCGAACTTGACCAGCGGCTTGTCGTAGAAGGTGATGTAGTCGACGTCCTGCAGGCCGATGCCGGCTTCGTCCAGGCAGTAGCGGATGGCGTTGGCGGGAAAGCCGGCGTCGTGCTTCTTGCGCGTGAAGCGTTCCTCCTGGGCGGCGGCCAGGATGTCGCCGTCGCGCAGCAGGGCGGCGGCGCTGTCGTGATAGAAGGCGGAGAGGCCGAGGATGTGCATGCGCGGGCGGCGGGTCAGGGCGCCCGCGTGCCGTCTCCCGGCGGCAATTGCGCGATGGCCGCCGCCAGGGTTTCGGCGAACACCCGGTTGCCGCGGATGGTGTAGTGGACGTTGACCGGGTCGTAGAGCAGCTCGCCGGCCTGCAGCCGGTGCCCGGCCGCCTGCATGGCCGGCGTGGTGTCGATGAACACCAGGCCCAGCGCCTTCGCCTTGCCCGCCAGGTAGGCGCGCTGGCTGCGGCTGAACCAGGGCATGAGTTCGGCCAGTGCCGGGTCGTCGAACTCGACGAAATCGGCATAGGCCGTGTAGGCGGAGGGCGAATAGGCCAGCACCGGCGTGAAGCCGTGCTGTTTCGCCAGCGCCGCGAAGTTTTCCAGCGCCTCGTCGAAGGCCGAGAAATCGATGCGCCCGCGCTTCAGCCGGTGGGCCTGGCGCACCTCGCTCTCGTCGGCGTTCTGGATGTTGAACGGCACGGTCTTGTCCGGAAACTCCAGCGTGTAGTGGAAATCCACCCGTTCCGGCGCGTCGCCGCCGGTGGCGCGCAGCACGACATTCTTGCCGCCCTCGTAGGCCTTGTCGATCACCGCCAGAACGAAGTTGACCGCATAGCTGTTGCGCAATGGGGAACTCCCCAGGACGGCGTCGATGTCGATCTCCCGGGTGCCGCGGTCGGCCGCGTCCCGGTACAGCACGCGGCCGTGCCGGGCGGCCTCGACATACGCCCGATAGCGCAGCGAGTCGCGCAGGTCGTTGCCCTCGTAGATATTCATCACCACGTAACGGGGGTGCTTGGGCAGGCCGAAGTGCTTGAGGATCTGCAGGTAGTCGTAGGGCCCGATGCCGCCGCGGCCGAGGTTGTAGACGCCCAGGCCGGTGAGCTGGCCGAGCTGGCTGATCCAGTTGGATTCCGGGGCGCTGGCGATGCACCAGGTGAAGGAGTCGCCGACGGCGATGATGTCGATCTGCTTGCGGTCATAGGGGTCGCGCGGCGGGTTGCAGAAACCCTGGTCGTCCATCAGGGTGACGCCGCGGGCGGTGCCCTCGGGGCCGTGGAAGTCCCAGAAGATCTTGCTGAATGGTTTGAACAGCTTCAGCGTCGGGCCGCCGTCGTCGCGCTCCAGCACCCACATCTGGGCGTCGTTCCAGAGCTGCCGTTTCTGCGCGATCGCCAGCCTTGGCTCGTGGTGGAAGCGCTTGAGCAGGGTCAGCGGGATCAGCTCCGGCATCTGGCGCAGGGCGATCTCCAGCCCACCGAGGAGGATGGCGGCGAAGATCAGCCAGCCGAGGGCGGTTTTGAGGGTGTTTTTCAACATGCAGGCTGGTCCATGGCGCGGGGCACGAAACGGGCGATTATAGGGGAGCGGACCCGGCCGCGTCGAGGCGGCCCCGGGGAACGGGGCGGGATCTGCTATAGTACGCCCCTTCCGACCGAGCATGGCTGGCTGCGTGACTGGCAGACACAAGATAGCCTGGAAACCCCAGAACTACGAGGCCCGGGTGGCCAGCGTGCGCATCCGCTGCCTGAAGCCCCTGCGGGCGCTGCGCCGCCAGGGCCTGCCCATCGAGTTGTACCGGGAGCGCCACGAGCGCGACTACCGGCTGATCATCTTCTCCAAGGCCTACCACAGCCGTGACGTCGAGCTGGCGCGGCGTCTGAAGGCGCGCGGCGTGAAAATCGTCTTCGACCTGTGCGACAACCACTTCCTGCTGGCCGCGGAGCGCGTCGCCCGCCTGAAGGCCATGT